>JBEKIM010000010.1:0-41694 GCA_050011755.1 Bryobacteraceae bacterium
CCTTGCGCCGCCTGAAAACGGATTATATCGACCTGTACTGGATGCACATCTGGGATAGGATGACGCCAGTGGAGGAGGTGATGCGGGCTTTCGACGACCTGGTGAGGCAAGGGAAAGTGTTGTACATCGGCGTCTCGGATGCGCCCGCGTGGTGGGTGGCGCAGGCAAACACGATGGCCGATTTGCGTGGCTGGACGAGGTTTGCCGGGCTACAGATCGAGTATTCACTGATCGAGCGCACGGTGGAACGGGAACTGACCCCAATGGCGAAGGCTGTGGGGCTCAGCGTGGTCGCCTGGTCGCCTCTGGGCGGCGGCTTACTCAGCGGCAAGTATCATTCGAATGGCGCGGGCGACGGACGGTACTCCACGGAATCAAGCAAACAATTCATGCGCACTGGGGAGCAGGCGGACCGGACGGTCGCCGCGTTGAAGAAAGTTGGCGAAGAGACTGGCCGATCGCCGGCGCAGGTGGCGCTGGCGTGGCTACGGTATCGCGAAGTCCCGGTGATTCCGATTGTAGGGGCGCGGCACATCGCGCAGTTGCAGGATAATCTTGAAAGCCTGACGCTGGAGTTGAGTGAGAAGCAGGTGGCGGAACTGGATGAAGCCAGCGCCATCCAACTCGGCTTCCCGCACGACTTTTACAAGTTGGAAATGGTCAACGCCATGATTTACGGCGGGATGCGGGATCGCATTCTGGCCGGCTAAGGGCCCGGAGGGTTGCCACTTGCGCCTGACCAGAACGGGTCCTCTAGCTCTTAGTCTGTTGGGCTGTTGGCTACAAGCTGGGGGTCGTCCGGCATCCAGGCTCGAAATATTTCCGAAGCACTTTCTGCTGCACCCTGGCGAGCGGATTCACTACACGGTCTGCGCATCCCCAGAGAGAAATCAACCTCGTTGCCCCGATGCCGAGTTCGCGATCAAAGACCCTGAGATCGTGCGTCCGATCAAGCCGACGGGACTATGCCAGGCCCTGCGGCCCGGGCGCACCGAAATGGTCGTGCGCACTCGAGCATTAGAACGGCGAGTCACTGTCCAGGTGGCAGGCCGCCCTGAGACGCCGATGATGGCGGTCCCCCACAATACCGTTCGGGAGATTGTCGCGAAGGACTTGCTCTTTGTCGGCCATGCCAACCTCGACGGGTTCGACCATACGGCCGTCGCCAAGCCCGGAATCGACCGTCTCGTGCAGGAGGCCAGGCAGAATGGCTGGACCGTGGTCTACTGGGTCAGCCGGGAATACCCGGATTGGTACACCGCCGACCGGCGCCCCGACTACGCGATCGTCAGCGAGGGACAAGAGCATCAAATCCGTGTCGCGGCTCAACGGGTTGTGTTCGCAGGCGGAGGCTTCATGTTTTGTCTGGCAAGGAACGCTCAGATGACGCTCCACAGCATGCTGAAGCACACCGCCGGGCCGCGCATCCATTTCGTTTTTCCGGCGCAGGCGATTTGGAGGGGACCGGTTGATGCGCGGCCATATCCGGCACCGATGGTTTTGTTGACGACTTGGTTCGCCCGCTGCGCGAACGACGCGCGGGCCTATGACGAAGTCGTGGTCCCGTTTCTCGATCGCATGATCATGCAATTCCCAGTCGCCGGCTATCCCGCCGATCCGCCCACGCCGCCCTTGAACGAGCTGCTTAAGGGTTGGAATGTTGTGGTTCGCTTCGGCGATCGGTTTGAGCGGATCTACAGGCGTGGGGATTCGAACCAGACCCTGCTCATCGAGTTTCAAGGCGTGTGAGCTGGTTGTTAAACTAAAACCCTTCCAGTAAGTGCCCCATCTTCTCTTTCTTGGTACGCAGGTAAGCTTCCGTCGATACCATCGCCGGCACGATGCAAGGCACGCGCTCCGCCACCCGCACGCCGGCGGCTTCGACGGCAGCCACTTTATCGGGATTATTCGACAGCAGGCGAATGCTCTTCAAGCCGAAGTAGCGCAGAATCTCGCCCGGCAGCTCGTAGTTGCGTAGATCGGATTCGAAGCCCAGGCGCTCGTTGGCCTCCACGGTGTCGGCGCCGCCGTCCTGCAATTCGTAGGCGCGCAGCTTATTCAGCAGGCCGATGCCGCGGCCCTCCTGGTGTTCGTAAATCAACAGCCCGCGGCCTTCTTCGGCGATTGTTTGCAGCGCTAATTCAAGCTGTGCGCGGCAATCGCAGCGCAGGCTGTGGAAGACGTCGCCCGTGAGGCACTGGGAATGGATCCGCACCAGCGGCGGCAGCGCGCCATGGGCCACGCCGCCCATCTCGAGAACCACAGCTTCTTCCAGGCGGTCGTCGAGACGGCCTTCGAATCCGTAGATCCGAAAGTGTCCGAATCGGGTTGGAAAATCCGCTTCGGCGGCTTTGTGCAGCCGGAGCGCGGAAGGAGTGTGCATGATATTTCTGCCGGCTGTCCCGATGCTTTTATTATAATGATGTGCAAGCTTCCATGCCGGATTCGTCCCTGGTCACGCTGCTGGTGAAGCTGGGCGTGGTGGCCTCGCTGGCCAGCATCCTGGTGCGTTGGAGCGCCGTAAAGCGCATGCTGATGCGGGAAAACCGGACCATGGGCCAGCGCGTGAAGCTATCGCTGTGGTTCTCCGGCGTATTCGGCGCAAGCGTCGCGACGCGGGTGGTCAGCGCCACCTATCAGGCCGTCGATCTCGGGCTGGAAGGCAGCCTGCTGGCGGGCATGCTGGGCGGCTACGTGACGGGCTTGACGTCCGGAATTCTGATCTCGATTCCGGCTATGATCCACCGCGAGTACCTGACCATGCCGCTGCTGGCGGGGTTGGGCGTACTGGGCGGCCTATTGCGCGATTGCGCGATGGATCCGGAGGATATCTGGCGCTTTAGCCCGTTCGTCGACTTGAACCTGTGGCGCTTCTTCAAGCAGCGCCGCTTCGACCGGCGTAACGCATTCAACCTGCTGTTCTTCGTGGTCATCCTGTTCGCCGAATTTCTGCGGCAGGCGCTCGGACAGGCCTTTGGTGCAAAAGGCCGGCTCTTCTATTTGCATCCGGATCAACCGAATTTTCTGATGTATGCGGCGGTTTATGCCACCACTCTCTTCTCCGTCATGCTGCCCATCAAGATCTGGAACAACACCCGCAACGAAGGAAAGTTAGAGGAGCAAAAGCGGCACCTGATTCAGGCCCGCCTGGAAGCGCTCACCAGCCAGATCAATCCCCATTTTCTGTTCAACACGCTGAATTCGGTCTCCTCGCTGATCCGCACCGACCCAAACCAGGCCCGCGTGATGGTGCTGAAGTTGTCGAACATTCTGCGGCGCCTGTTGCGCAAGCACGATAACTTCAGCGCCCTGCGCGAGGAAATCAGTTTTATCGACGATTACCTGGCTATCGAGGTGATGCGGTTCGGCGACAAACTGCGGTTCGAGAAGGACGTGGCCGCCGACACGCTGGATATGCTGGTGCCCAGCATGCTGCTGCAGCCCTTGATCGAGAACTGCGTGAAGCATGGGCTGAGCAGCAAAGTGGAAGGCGGCACCATCCAGTTGCGGTGCCGGCGGGTGGATTCGCGGCTGCTGTTGTGGGTGGAGGACGATGGCGTCGGCATCCCCGCTTCCAAACTCGCCACGCTACGGGAACAGGGCATCGGAGTGAGCAATGTCAGCGAGCGGCTGAACGTCCTTTTCGGCAGCGACCACAAGATGAACATCGACAGCCAGCCCGGGCACGGTACACGCATCGAGATCGAGATTCCGGAATTGCAGACCAGCATGGTGGCGGCATCCTAGTCCACGCCAGGCGCAGCCGCGGGCCGCGTTCGTGCCGCACGGGCGTCGACGCCCCTACGATGGTAGATGAGCTTGCCGCCGAGGTAGGTCTGGTCGACCTGAATCTGACGGACTTCGTCCAGCGGGCAGGTGAGGATGTCGCGGTCGAGCACGATCAGGTCGGCCAGCTTTCCTTTCTCGAGCGATCCCTTCTCTTTTTCTTCAAAGGTCAGCCAGGCGTTGTTGATGGTATATAGGCGGATGGCTTGCTCGCGCGAGATGCGCTGTTCCGGATGTAGCGGCTGGTCGGCCCAGCGCGGCTGGCGCGTCAGCGCGATCCACATGCCGAGGAACGGATTGTATGGATTGATGGAACGCAAGCTGCCGATTTTCTGCATGTGATCGGAGCCGCCCCCCACTACGACTCCGCTCTCAAACAGCCTCTTGTAAGGCTGAAAATAGGCCAGGCGGGCCTCGCCGAACTGCTTGCGAAGTGTGGCGCCGTCCAGCCACAGCCAGTCCGGCTGCAGGTTGGCGACGATGCCGATCTCGCGCATCTTCTGGATGATCGCCGCGTTCATGAAGTTCGCATGGGTGATGCAGGGGCGCGCGGATCGCAGCGGAAACTCGCGGTTGATCTCGGCGTAGGCGTCCACCAGCGTTTCGACGGCGCCATCGCCTACCGAATGCGCGGTGAACTGCAGATCGTTGCGCAGCGCGCAGCGCGCAATTTGCACCAGTTTGACCGGCTCGATATATCGCATGCCGCGATAGGCGGGGTCGTCGATGGAATAAACCTTGCTGACACCCCAGGGCAGCAGCATGTACGCACTGCCGGTGAGCATGCCGCCATCCAGGAAGCTCTTGATGCCGCGCAGCCAGAGCATATTGTTGTAGCGATGCAGCGGGTCGGCGGCGGCTGCCTCGATGCGCGCCGTGATTCGATCGAGCGGCAGTTGGGCATCCACGTCATAGGCCACAAAGACGCGGCACGTCAGTTGTCCGCTGTCTTTCAGGCGCCGGTACGTTTCCAGGTCCGCATCGCTCAGATCGCCCTCGGAAATGCTGGTCAATCCCACGGAGTTATAGTCGGCGAGCAGTATTCTGAGCCGCGCGCGGCGATCGTCGGCGTTTGGGATTCTGTCGCCCGAGTGAATCTTGACCAGGCGGCTGCCATTGCGCAGGATGCCGGTCGGCTGGCCCTCGGCATCGCGCTCAATCCGGCCGGGCAGTCCGTCGCCGATGCGGAAATCTTTGCCAATGCCGCTGAGTCGCAGGGCGAGGGAACTAAGGGCGGCGTCGGGGCCGGTGCCAAAGTACACCGGATTGCGCGGCGCGGCGGCGTCAAGTTCGGCGCGCGTCGGAAAGCGCTGCTCGCGCAGTCTGGTGATGAAGACCTGTGTGAGCACAATCCAATCGCCGGCCTGGGCCACCGCGGCGCGCGACTTAATGTATTGGAGAACATCCGCGATCGTCTCCATTTCCGGGACCGGATGATCGAACTCGTACATGGCGGCTTGGGCCGCGTGCACGTGCGAATCGCCCAGGCCGGGCAGCACGGTCTTGCCGCGCAGATCGACCGAACGGGTCGCCGGACCGGCCAGGCGGGCGACGTCATCGCGGCTGCCCACGGCGAGGATGCGGTCGCCGCGGATCGCGATGGAATCGGCAATCCGGAATTGCGGGTCAACCGTGACAATCCGGGCGTGGCGGAGGATCAGGTCCGCAGGCTGCGCGCGCAGGGCGGGCCCGGCGAGAACCAGAAGAACAACAAGATTTCGGCAGTTCACGAAGACATGATACTGCGACGCGACCGGCGGCGTTTGCGCCGGCCCCGCAGTGAGCCAAGTGGGTTGGGTGAGCGTTCTGACCCACTCAACCGCTTTGGATGCGGCGGTACGCCCCTCAGGCAGTCAACGGCAGCAGATGCACTACGGGAGGCGCCTGATCTCTCAATGGAACATACGGCACGGCCAACTGGCTCAGTGCTATAAGGAGGCTCTCCTTGCCGCTACAGATACACGGCAGGATGTCGTTGGAAAAATACCCCGGGCAAGGTGCGGTCTGGCCGGCAAAGCAACAAACGTTGTGCATTTCTATGCCTTTCGCTGCATCCTTCAAGCAATTCTGGTGCCGTTCGTGGAAGGCTGAATTCACCCTCTGGGCTCTACACAAAGATTATGTAACCCTTCCCTCGGGCTGTCAATCACAATTAAGAAACGAGGTGAAGAAAACTGAGAAACCGGATGCGGGTGCGTATCCCGGTCTCAGGTAAATGCGGACAAGCACAGAAAAAACTGAGGTGTTCTAAAGTGTTCCACTCAAAGCGGGGTTCCTTAAAAAGCGGCGGTATCATAGTCCAAATGCCTTGCCGGCTGCGATTTCATGTGTTTCTCGCGTTTGTCATGGTAGAAGCGACCTATGGCGCGGACATGCATCTCCCGGTGCGGTCGCGCGTGGAGTCCTTCAAGGGTAGCGGCAACTGGGAGGCGGCGCGGCTCGACGTGAGGTTGCCCCTCCCGCAAACCGCTATCCTGATCTGCGACATGTGGGACCGGCACTGGTGCTCGGGCTCTTCCCAGCGGGTGGCAGCACTGGCCGTCAGGATGGCGCCAGTAATCGACGCGGCACGCGCACACGGCATTCAAATTATCCATGCACCGTCGGAGACGATTGAATTCTACAAGGATTGGCCGCAGCGGCAGCGGATTCTGCAAATTGCCCGGATCGAGCCACCGGCGCCGCTGGGGCTGACCGATCCACCCCTGCCCATCGACGATCGGGATGGCGGATGCGATACCGGCGAGTCTTTTTATAAAGCCTGGACCCGCGAGATCGCGACGCTTCCGATGGGCACCGGCGACGTAATTGCCGATGACGGGCGGCAAATCTACAGCTTCCTGCACGAGCGCGGCATTCGCAACCTGTTGGTGATGGGGGTACACGTGAATATGTGCATCCTGAACCGGACGTTCGCGATCAAGAAGATGGCCAACTGGGGAATTCGCTGCGTGCTTGTGCGCGACCTGACGGACAGCATGTATAACCCGAAAGATCGCCCTTACGTGAGCCACGATCGGGGAACCGAACTGGTGGTCGAGCATATCGAGCGATACTGGTGTCCATCGGCAGCCAGCGCAGAGCTGATGAAGGCGCTGGCGGAAGCACGGTAGGAACGAACCCGTCAGTTCCAGTTCTTCACTCTCGGCCAGAACTGGTCTAGTGGCCACTTCAAGCCACGGCAATAAAATAAAATATGTCGAAATGCTCGGAGGGCATCGAATAGGGGTGCGAGAAGTGCGCCATTTTCTGCACGGTGGCGAACTTGGTTTCCAGGTCGGCTTGCCTTCCAGCCATGACGATCATGCTTTCACCGGTGTAGCCCCGCGGTCCCCAGAGAAAGTAACTCTGGTGCCCACTGATGGCGTTCGGCAATCCGTACTTTGTGCCGAAGAGATCCACCGCGCCGGCCTGGCCATAATTCTGCCCGAAGATCGCGGTTCCGGGACGCGCGTCCGGCGGGAGGCTGTTGTAGACGCCGGCCACCGCACGCGCCATCTCTTCCCATCCGAATTCGTCCGCAAAGATTTGCGGCAGGGGTCCGAGTTTATACGTTTCGATCTTGGGAGGCTGGAAATGGAGTGCCTGCGAATAGCGTATGTACGCCTCCACGGGGAGCAGCGGGAAGGCGAAGGGCGCGAGGATTGCCCCGGCGATTACCATGAGGGCGGCCCATGCGGGTTTGATCCATTGCAATCGCGGCGCGGCCAGCCACGCCTCCCAGAGAACCCCTCCAGCGGCAAACAACATGGGGAATGCCGGCCAGGCGTAGTAGACGCGGGGGCTCATCGTCATGATCAGAACCAGGGTCGTGAGAAACGCCCAACCCAGGACGCGGAACTTCTTCCCCTTTTCGCTAAACAGGTAATACCAGAGCCCGGCCAGCCAGATGGGTAGTGCGAGCGGGAACATCGTCAGGATCTCCTGGCCGATGAACGCCGGCGGCGGCAGATCCACATTGCGGTGCGCGCGCTGGATATTCGCCTGCAGTTCCAGGAATGGGAAATGATGCTGCACGTTCCACAGCAGGTTGGGCAAGAAGAGCAGAAAGGCGAGCAGGCCCGCCAGCCAAAGCCACGGCGAACGAAGCCGCCGGCGTTCGGGCGTAGCGATCAGGCCGGCCACGATCCCGCAGCCAAAGATGAGCATGGCGTGTTTGTTTTCGAGACCTATGCCGGCCAGCAGGCCGAACCACAGCCACAACTTTTGATTGCCCGTCCGAATGATGCGGATGACGATGTAAGCGCAGCCCATCCAAAACAGGGGTTCGAAAGCGTTCATCGAGAAGAGGTTGTCCATCGCCAGGAAACCGGGCGCGGCCAGCACCGCCAGCGCCGCGATGCCCTGGGCGAAGCGCCGCCCGCCCAATTCGCGCGCTATCCAGCCGGTGAGCAGCACAGTCGCGGCCCCTGCCAGCGCGGGCAGAACGCGAATGGCTCTCAGGGACTCGCCTGCCAGCCCGCGGGTGAGCGCCGCGAGCCATGCGATGAGCGGCGGCTGATCCACATAGCCCCAGGCGAGATGCCTGCCGCACGCCAGGTAGTAGAGTTCGTCGATGAAATAGCCATAATGGGAGCCCGCATAGAAATGCAGGACCAACTTGATGGCCGCGATCCAGACGACCACCATGGCCAAGCTGGGGGTCAAACACTTGCTGGTCATATTCGATTCCGGAAGAGCTTAACCGTGACAGCCACCGGGATAAGCCGAGGCTACGCGCGGGCGGGCTTCTCGCTGTCGAGCATGCGCATCTGGCGCTCGTCGTAACGGGCGCCGGCAATCGCGGACGGAGGCACGCGTTCTTCGATGCGCGCCACATCCGCTGCGGTGAGCGCGACCGCCACAGCCGCCAGCGATTCGGCAAGCTGCTGCCGCGTGCGCGCGCCGATTACGGGCACGATGCGCCGCCCCTTGGCGAGTACCCAGGCGATGGCCAGTTGTGCGGGCGTGAGCCCAAGTTCCGCCGCGAGTCGCTTCAGATCCGCGACCACTTTCCCGTTTTGCTCGGAATTTGCGCCGCTAAAGCGCGGCAGATGTGCGCGAAAATCTCCCACGCCGGCGAGCTTGGAACTGCTCAGCAATCCACGCGAGAGGACGCCATAGGCCGTCACACCGATGCCGAGTTCGTCCAGCACCGGAAAAATCGGCGCTTCGGGGCCGCGGCTCACGATTGCGTACTCAATCTGCAAATCGGCGATCGGACTGACGGAGTGCGCCTTCCGGATGGTGTCCGCGCCCACCTCCGAAAGCCCCGCGTGCCGCACGTAGCCGGCACGGATCAGATCGCCGATGGCCCCGATAGTATCTTCGATCGGCACGGCGGGATCCAGCCGGGATGGACGATAGATATCGATGTAGTCCACGCCCAGGCGTTTCAGGCTATACGCGGCGAAGTTCTTGACCGCCGCGGGACGGGCATCAAATCCACCCCAGCCACCCTCTGGCGACCGTAAGGCTCCGAACTTCACCGAGAGCTGCGCCCGATCGCGGCGGCCTTTCAACGCCCGCCCGATGAGCATTTCGTTGTGACCCGCGCCGTAAAAATCGCCGGTATCGAGCAGCGTCACGCCCGCATCGAGCGCCGCGTGAATCGTCGCGACGCTTTCGCTCTCATCGGCCGCGCCGTACATTCCGGACATTCCCATGCAGCCGAGGGCCATCGGGAAAACTTGCAGCCCGGTGCCGCCCAATTCGCGCATTTCGACCCGGCCCTTCGAAGGTATTGTCATTGGAGAAGCAGTACCGCCATTTTGCCGTCCGTATTCAGGTTGTCTCCGGTAGCGTTTTGTGAGTGCTGGGGAACATTGGGACGATCTACCATCAACAGCGATTTCACGTTCCCGGTCAGCAGCAGATCGTTGACCACTTTCGAGCGCTCCATATCGATCTGCGAGTCTATTTTGTGGATAAAGGTGCGGTCTTTGGCGGAAAAGTCGATGCCTGTGTCGTGTGTAGCGGCGCAGACCCATACCGGTTGGCCGCGATATGGATCGGGACGCAGCCAGATGCGCAGGTGATGCCGCTTGGAGAATGTATTATTCAGCTTTTCGAAGACCAGGTCCGGCGGCCGCCCGTCCAGGTACAGAACCGAAACCGGCGCTTCGCTGTACCCACGGTCCTCGGTGATGGCGCGCAAGGTTTCGAACTTGGACTTCTCGCCGAGCTTGGATGCCTGGCTCCAGCCGGCGCCGGTGAACGCGCTTTGCACCTGCTCCTGGCTGCCGATGAACATCAGGGTGGTGATATCGGAGGGATTTGGCGGCTTCTGCGCGCGGCTTTGGAAGGGCTGGCGATTTACCAGATCGATCAGCGCCAGCGGGCCCTCAACGGGCTGCAGTGCGGCGTCGGGTCCGGGCGGCGGCGTTCCGTCCAGCCTGAGCGCGGCCGTGAGTTTCAGGTCCATCTCAACGCCGGCATCGTAGGCGATGTCGCCCGCGGTCTCCTTAAAGATGGCGCCTTTGGCGGCGCTCAGAAATCCGCCAAAGCCGGAATACCGCTCCGCGACTTTAGAGATTCCCGAGTCCATCCGCGACGAAAGCGTTTCATTCGCCAGAATGCCCTGGATTTCGCCTTTGTCGTTGACACTCTCGCGGGCGTTCTCCACGTTTGTCAACAGGGTGTTCACGCGGATGTGCCGGCCGCCCATTTCGAGTTCCCGGAGATCGAGAGCCAATGTGGCACGCACAGTTGGATCGGTGGCCGGGCTGGCGGCCGTGACCACTCCGCGCAGGGTCACGCCCGCGGGTATCGCGAGCGCGCCGTTAACGCTCACTGGCGCGATGAGCATCGTTTCCACGGGATCGTCGGGCTTGGAAGTGTTCGATGCAATTTTAGTTTTCAGGCGAACTTGAAGGGGCGTCCCGGCGGGAACTTCTATGGCCAGCGCGGGCAGCGCTAACAGGCAGCCTGCCGACAGACCGGCCACCAGGCTATTTCTCAACCATTTCGGATACGGGGCCATCTACGTCCTCAATGCGGATTTTCAGGTTCTTGCGCGCGTCGAGCTTGTCGACGGGTATTTCGAAGCGGGTGGCGATCATGCGATCCTCGGACTGGCGCCCGGGGACCTTGTCGCGCGTGAGCAGCGAGACATTGAACTTCTGCCCAAGTATGGGGTAATACTCGAAGATCCTTTTGGCATCGACCTCGGGTACCGGTGTACTCGCGTAAATCTGCCCGTCGGCGCCCGTGACGGTGACATCCACGCTGCGTACCACAAACGGATAGTCGGAAGGATTCACGAAGCGGAAATCGACCACCGCGAGCGAGCTGTTATCCGACATGCCCATGGTACGCACCTTGAGGATGGCGCCTTTCAGCTCCACATGCGCGCCGCGCTGGAGATACAGAATGCCGGCGACGGCAATCAGGATCACAACCAATCCGATGCCGAAAGTCAGCAGAAACTGCTTGCTCAGGATCGTGGGACGATCGCCTGGCTCATAGCCCGCCATATAGGAAGATAATAGCAGCAGGCGATGCAGTGGACCGCGCATACCGGAAAGACTTTAAAGCTGGCAACCGGTGACATCACGCGCGTGGCGGCGGATGCCATCGTGAATGCGGCGAATTTGGCGCTGGCGGGTGGCGGCGGCGTGGATGGCGCCATCCATTGCGCCGGCGGACCTTCGCTGATGGCGGAGTTGGACCAGATTCGCCCCCGCATTGGGCAGTGTCCTACAGGCAGCGCAGTGGTTACCGGGGCGGGAGCGCTGCCGGCCCGCCATGTGTTTCACGCCGTGGGACCTGTCTACCGGGACGGCCTGCACGGAGAGCCTGAATTACTGGCCTCCTGCTATCGCAAGTGTTTCGAACTGGCCCAGGATTGCGGCGCGCGTTCGATCAGCTTTCCGGCGATCAGCACAGGCGTATATGGTTATCCCTTGCGTGCGGCGGCCCAAATCGCCGTGCGCGAAGTGGCACGGCAACTGGAGCGGACGGATTGCGATGTTGCGGAAGCCACGTTTGTGCTATTCGACCGCAAGGCGTTCGAGGCGTTCGCCCAGGCCGTGGCGGAGTTGGCCCAAACGTCAGGGTAGGTGAATCAGCTTGATGTACCGGTCCGCCGGCCGCGGCCGGCGGCCAGCACACCTAGTAACACGAAGAACCACGCGCCTATAGCCGGTCTCTGCTGAAACGGATACTCGACCAGGCAATGCACCCAAACCGATAAAAGGCCGATGGCCCAAACCGAACGCAATGCGGCCGGCGCCGCCAGGACTACCAATGACAGCATGATGGCGAAAAAAGGCAGTCCTCCTTCTACCGCCCACTGCAGCCAATCGTTATGCGCCTGGTTCACATAGGTGCCATCGTCGAAGACCGCATATTGCGGGTACGCCCGCGCCCAGTTGCCCAGTCCGACCCCCATGGCCGGCCGGTCGTGGAGCATAGCCAGAGAGGAGATCAGGAACTCTCGCCGTCCACCGAAGGGGTCTGGCTCCCAAAGACGCTGCCGGAGCGCCTGCCAACCCACGATGCCGGTCAACACCACGGCGATAGCTCCGAACGTGACCCATGCGCGCGCCACGACCCTGGCCGGTGCCGTACCGCTCAACCAGGCCACCAGCAGTACCGCGGCGACCTCCGCGCACATCAGAAGCGAACCGGCGCGGGAAGCCGCGGCCACTACCGAGGCGAGCATGGCGGCAGCCATCGCAAAATAGGCGAATGCCCGACGGCGGTCGCGCAAACCTTCCCATAGGGCAATCGGAAGGATCATTTCCAGAAACGCCGCATACTGATTCCGGTAGACGAAGGGACCCAGGACATGATCGGTGTAGCCGCTGGGGAACAGCCAGAAGATTTTGCCGCCTGAAGTGAACATCTGGACAGTCGACAGAACACTCAGTCCAAATCCGAAATACAGTACGAACCGGAGGAACCAGTCCCGTGCCGCGGATTGCCGGAGCAGTTGCAACGCCAGGAAGAATAGCGCCAGCCATGTGACCCAATTCAACACGCTGGTCCAGGTCCCAAGGCGATAGACTGTGCGGTTCGCGGCGAGTTGCAGCAATCCCCACGCCGGCGCGGCGCAAAGCGGTACGAGCCACAGGCTGCCGCGCACGGGCGAGGGACGCCGTAGCTGGCTCGCCGCCCAACCGGCTACACCGGCAAAGACCGCGCACTGCACGAGCGCCCACGCCCAGCGCCGGTCGATCCAGAGTGTCAGGATCGCGTAGCTGAGCAATAAGGCCAGGCCGGCTGTGGCGCGGGTCACAGGCGCTCCAGCGACACATTGCGCAGATTCACGGAACCCTCGATCCGCATCGCGCCCGCCAATCGAGTGCAGGTAAGGGTGAGGCGCACCAGCCCCGATTCCGGCGCCCTGAAACGCAATTCGGCGGACGTCCAATCCGGACTGGATAGCCAAGGGGAAGCCGCCAGTAGATCGCTGCCCGTGCGCGCATCGAATACGGTCCAGCGCACGCCACTGGCCGCCGGAATCTGCGACGTGCGGTACTCGTAACGCAGCCGGTAGCCGACGCCCGGAGCCAGTGGCACGAATTGCCACAGCGGCGCGCCGTTTTCCGGCTGGTCGCCGCCGAATGTGGCCCATAGATAGCGCGGCGATGGATTTCGGCCCATCGTCACCCCGGGGGTGGAGGGCATCATCCAGGCGAAACCACCGCCGTCAAATCCAGCCGCGAAGCCGCCATCCGTGAGCGGGGCGCGTTCCCGGTCCACCGGCGTATAGGGCAGTAGATGCCGGGCGCATAACGTATTCCAGACCCCCAGCGCGGCACTGGCGGCCCCTGCATCGAGTTGCCGGTTGCACCAGACCGCCAGCGCGGGCTGGTCCTCGGCGGTGGCCAGGGCGGCCAGCCTCGCGGCGGCCGGCTCGGATGCCGCCAACCGGCCTTCCGCAGTCAGGAACTGCAGATACGCATTCAGAACCGCGCGGCGCTGGGGGATGGCCCGCTCCAGGATCAGCCCGCCATCCTGGCTCATGTTCCAACAGAGGCGGAAGACCGGGTTCAGATCGGCGTAGCCGATCGATAGCGACGCACGCGCCCACGGCCAGAAATTCGCGGAGTCGCCGTGCCGGAAATAATAGTTGGCAAGCGCCCAGCGCGGAGCGAACTGGCGGCTGACGCGGGCCGCTTGTAGCAGAAGGCTCTCCGCCGTGCGTGGATCGCCACGGATCTCGGCCTGTAGTCCCAAACGGATCCAGGTGTTCGCGTTGCCGGGATCCAGGGCCGCCGCGGCTTTGAGAGCGGCCGACGGGTCCGTGCCGGCAGCCTGTTGCACGGCAGCAAGTTTCAGGCGGAGGTCCGCGTCCCCAGGCGACAGCCGAACACTGCGGGCCACAGTTTGAACGTCGCTCGCGCGGCAGAGCGAATCAGCCCAGGCGAGACGGACCGGCCAGTAAGCCACGCAGACCATCGCCGGGATGGCAGCCCAGAACAGAATGTTGCGGGCGACCATTTTTTTCATCGGCGTTTATCGGGTTTCATGGGCGGCCAGTATGCCGCGCTTTCAAACGCAGGCTGTTCATCACCACCGTAACACTGGAGAGAGCCATGGCCGCCGACGCCAATACGGGCGAAAGCAGCCATCCCGTAAACGGATACAAGACACCGGCGGCGATGGGAATGCCGACGGCGTTGTAGGCGAACGCCCAAAACAGGTTCTGCCGGATCACCTGCATGGTACGGCGCGCCAGGGCAATCGCATCGGGCACGCCACCCAGATCGCCGCGCATGAGAGTGATGGAGGATGCCTCCTTGGCGATGTCGGTACCTGCCCCGATCGCGATTCCCACGTCGGCCTGCGCCAAGGCAGGCGCATCGTTTATACCATCGCCAACCATGGCAACCTTCCTGCCGGCGGCCTGCAGTTTGCGCACTTCCGCCACCTTGCCCTCCGGTAGCACTTCCGCAAGCACGCGCTCGATTCCCACCTGCCGCGCCACGCTTTCCGCGGTACGCCGATTATCGCCCGTGATCATCCAGACTTCGATGCCCATTGCGGCGAGGCGGCGCACGGCGGCCGCGGCCTCGGGCTTCACGGTATCGGCGATGCCTATCGCGCCGGCCAAATGCCCATCCACCGAGACTGTTACCGCGGTCTTCCCTTCCCTGGCGAGCCGTTCGATTTCGGGCAGTTCGCGCCCGGCAAGACTGCCTACGGCCACATCGCGGCCACCGATTCGAGCCTCCACGCCGTGTCCCGTCACGGCGCGGAAGGCGGCGGGATCGTCCAGCGCAACTTCCAAAGCCCCTGCATACTCGACAATCGCCCGGCCCAGAGGGTGCTCCGAGTAGCGCTCGGCGGAGGCCGCCAGCCGCATCACTTCGGACTCTGTGTAACCCGGCAAAGGAATCACATCCGTGACGCGCGGTTGCCCGCACGTCAGGGTTCCGGTCTTATCCAGAATGACCGTGTCGATGGCATGCGCGGCCTCGAGCGCCTCGCCGCCCTTGATCAAGATGCCGCACTCGGCGCCGCGCCCCGTCCCCACCATGATCGCGGTTGGGGTAGCCAGGCCCAACGCGCACGGGCAGGCGATGATCAGCACGGCTACGAAATTCACCAGCGCAAACGGCAGTGACGCAAACGCCAGCCACACCCCAAACGTAATCAAGGCAATTGCCAGCACGCCGACAGTGAAGTAACCGCTGACTACATCCGCCAGCCGCGCCACAGGCGCGCGGGAGCCCTGCGCCTGGCGCACCAATTCTATCATTTGCCGCAGCGCCGTAGCCCGTCCCACCTTGCGCGCCTCAAATCGCAGGCTTCCGGAACGGTTGATGGCGCCCCCGTAGACCGCGTCGCCGGGTTTCTTATCTACCGGCATGCTCTCGCCTGTCAGCATGGATTCGTCGACCGCCGACTCGCCTTCGCGCACGGCTCCATCCACCGGAATCTTGGCACCGGGCCGCACCACCACGATATCTCCGACGCGCACTTGTTCGATCGGAATATCGTGCTCTGCGCCGTCCCGCACTACGCACGCGGTCTTGGGCTGCAGTTCCCGCAGGTGGCGGATGGCGTCGGACGCCTTTCCGCGCGCGCGCGCCTCCAGTATCCGGCCCAGCAGGATCAGCGTGACGATCACGGCCGCGGCTTCGTAGTAGACCTGGTGTCCGCCGCGAAGAGTCGCCACCAGCGAATAGAGAAACGCCGCCCCCGTTCCCAACGCGATCAGCGAATTCATATTCGCGGAACCGTGCCGCAGCGCGCTCCATGCGCCTCTATAGAAAGGCGCGCCCGCATAGAACACGACGGGGGCGGTGAGCGCGAGCTCGATCCAGCTCGTAGCTGCCAGATGCATTAGCCCAGGCCACATGCCCAGCACTACAACCGGGGTGGCGAAGGCGGCCGCCAGCCACAGACGCCGCTTCAGTGCCGCGTATTCGCGTTGGCGCGTTTCTTCTTCGACATCTTCGCCATCGACGGCCTGCGGTACGCCGTACCCCAATTCCTCGATGGCCGCCACCAGTTCGCCCACGGCCGTGTGCGCGGGATCGAAGTCCACAGTAGCCGTGGCGGTGGCGAAGTTGACATGCGCATGGCTCACGCCCGCCGTGGACGCAAGGTGACTCTCGATTGCTTTCGCGCAGGCCGCGCAGGACATCCCAGACAAGGGCAGGTCCACGTGCTTGGCCGTGCCGGCGGTGACTGCCGCGCTCATTGTTGCACGGTGTAGCCGAGCTGCTCAATGGCATGGAGCAGGTCGGGCAGCTTGGTTCGGTCGACATCGAACTCGACGGTCGCGGTGCCGCCGGCCAAGTCCACGCGCGCGTCGGAAACGCCGGGGCTGGCGGAGAGTTTGCGCTCCACGCTGCGCGCACAATTGCCACACGTCATGCCGCTGACGGGAATCTTGACGGTCTGAAGGCCCATACCTTAATGATGCGCAGAAACCGTGGAAGGTGGCGCGGTAGGTTTCTGGCGCACCCGCCGCTACTGCGTCACGGTAATGGTCGCGGCGCTGCCGTTCCAGTAGTAGTCGTAAGTCCAGCCGGAGTTAAATACGCCGATCGCCACGTTGTAAACTCCGGGCGGAATGCTATTGGTGGGCGCCCAGGAATACGCGTAAGGCAGCGTCTGGCCGGCACTGAAGTTCTGGCCGCTCCAGTAAGTGGTGGCCACCGCGCTGCCCGACTGGCTGAAGATCTGCAGTTCGACATTGGCATCCGTCAGGCCGGCCGCTCCGGTCTCTGTAACCGTAGCCGAGATTTTGGAAGTTCCGCCGATGGCGACCGTGGCGGGATTGGCCGTCGCCGAAGAGGTGAAGGTGACGGACGAGTTCACGGTAATCGTTCCAGCCGAGGAATTCCAATTCCATTGCTGCCAGGTCGCGCTGAAGACGCCCACTTCCACGGTATACGTACCGGCCAGCGCGGGCTGCAAGGTGAGCGTGTAACTATGCGACTGGCCCTTCGTGAAGTTCTGCGCAGTGAAATTCTGCGAGGCAGCGGTGTTCCCATCGGGATCAATGACTAATATTTGGACGATTCCGTTAGATAGCGACCGGGCGGTACAAGTGACCTTCGCGGTAACGGTGGTGCCGGCGCCCTCGGTGACGGGGTCCGGCGACGCGGTCGCGGACGACGTGAACGTTGGCGGCGCTATGGGCGTCGCGGCCAGGGGTGCGGAGTCGGGGCTGGTGCCTGCCGAGTTGGTACCCGAGACAACGTAGTAGTAGGTCGTCCCATTCGTAAGCCCTGTGTCCTTATAGCTGGTTGGCGCAGGGCTGGTGACAGTGCCCACCTTCGCATACGGCCCCCCGCTCGCAATGCCCCGGCTGACCGTGTAGCTGGTCGCGCCACCCGCGGGTTGCCATGTCAGATGGACCACGCCACTCCCCACCGCCGCCGCCAGACCGGTCGGCACCGTAGGCTTCGAAGTCAGATTGCCCGCCGGAATCACGAAAAGGGTAATGCTCTGCGATGGCAGGGTCGCGCCGATCGAGTTGTTGGCTATAGCCACACTGCCTAGCGAGGTAATCGCGGTCTGGGTGGCGGAGGAGATTTGCCAGCCCTGCGCCATGCCCGTGGTTGCGAAGTTTGCCAGGCTGACCGACACCGGCGTGCTGCCCTGTCGCTTGTTGATGACCATCACGGTGAGCGCATGATCGGTAGAGCGCACCGCCGCAAAGGAAGACAGATAGTCCGGATCGGCGACTCCTGCGTATACGCTGGTGTTTCCGAAAGTGGAGCTATTGCCGTCATAATCGCGGTAGATCTGCATGGCGAGATAGGTCGGCGACGGGTTGACCGGAACGGTCCAGCGCGTCGCCATATCCAACCCCTGACGGCCGAAGATTCCCAGCACATCGGCCTGGGTGGTCGCGCCATTGAGATTCGGCTCGTCTCCCCAGTTGTACTCGGTAATGGCGGTCTTCAACCCAGGGTAGTATTGGCTGACCAGCTTCTTCAGATTGGGAATCAGATCCACGATACCCCCGTCGATCCCCACCGTGGCAATCCATGACTGATCTACATAGTTCGGGTCCCAGAGCGATCGGGTGGATTGGTTTCGAATCAGTTGTGCGGCAAGCGTATCGTTGTTGCTAAACGACCCGTCTTGCGGGTAGTAGTGCACACTCAGTACATCCAGAAGCTGAGTGCCCGTGCTGTGTTGGTACGCGGCAAGTTGCTGCAATAGCCAAGGGTAGTAATAAGTATTGCCGTGAGTCGCATAGTCCGACCCTGGGCCGGTGCCATTCTGCTGGTCGAAGCCGCTATAGAACAACGCCAACCATCCCCATTCCTCGGGACCGATAATAGTCGCCGTGGGATCCAGCGCCCGCACCATTCCCGCATAGTTCAGATAATCGTTGTAGATCTGGCTATAATCCGCTCCGGCCGGGGCCACGTCGCGGTGCGTGCTGAACCAAATGGACGGCTCGTTGTCCATCAGATAGTACTTAAGGCCTCCGGCGGAAGCCAGTCCCCACGTGGCGATCAGATGCTGCACCCAAGCCTGCTGAATGGACGAACTGTTTGGAACCTGCGCGTCGAGCGGGTTGTTGCCTGTGATATTCGGATTGCCCGGCGCAGTGCCGATTCCGTTTCCGGCGTCCGGGTTGTATGGATCCCATCCGGTTTGCGGTCCGTATTTGGCGATCGAAAAAGACCAGATGGTGGACCGGTTGGGGCCCAGGCTGCCGATGTAATCGATCATCGGGATGGTGAGCAGCGCTTGTGCACCCACATTGGCGGCGCGCGTAGTGGCGATGAAATTATCGCCGCGATAACCAGGCGTGGAGACCGGATCGGCGATGCTCTCGAAATACCAGTCCGCGCCGCGGTTATCCGAGTTGAGCTGCCAGTTATAGCTAGTTTCGGAATCTCCGCCGCTACGGTTCAGAGGCGCGTTCAATGTGACAAGATCGCCGGTGGCGGCAAAAGCCAACCCGTAGACGTCTGGATTGATGG
The DNA here is from genome assembly GCA_050011755.1 of Bryobacteraceae bacterium. GTDB lineage: Bacteria > Acidobacteriota > Terriglobia > Bryobacterales > Bryobacteraceae > Bog-159. The sequence goes on from JBEKIM010000010.1 coordinate 19,176, forward strand.
CATGGCGGTCCGCGTGCGCATCCACGGCGACATAAGTGGCCGGATTCTGGGCTGGAAGCCGGGGAGCCGCCGCCAGGATAAGCACGGCGAAGCCGATAGAGGACATTCTATCTTTGGTTAACACTGGACTAAGTCACCCTTATGGCAACTGTACTCCGCGGACGGGACACTGTCAAATGAGGCCACAAGATAGCAAGACCGATAAGAATTCAAGCCACAGAAAGTAAGAATTCGAATAGAAAAGCAGTCACCAGGAGCGCCAAACGGCGGGGCGTGGACCCAGAAGCGGCTCCTATTGCATCCCCATACAAAGCCTGCTATTATTTCTATTGGTAAACAATAGGATGGCTATGGACGACAAACCGGACGTCTGGCAGGGCACCTTGGCCCTGATGGTGCTGAAAACACTTGAAACCATGGGAGAGCAGCACGGGTACGGCATTGCGCGGCGTATCGAGCAAACCAGCGGCAACCTCCTCTCGCTGAACTATGGGACCTTATATCCCGCGCTCCTCAAACTGGAACAGGAAGGCTCCATCGCCTCGGAGTGGGGATTGTCAGAAAACAAGCGCAAGGCCAAGTTCTACAGGCTCACGCGCGCGGGCCGGAAGCAGTTGGAAAAAGAGGCGCGGGATTGGCGGCAGGCCACCGCCATCCTGGCGCGCTTCCTGTCGCCCTCGGGAGGCGCGGCATGAAGCGGATGCGCGCGTGGATGATGCGGCTCGCCGGGTTGCTGCGGGCTGCGGGCCGAGACCGCGAACTGGCGGACGAGGTCGAATCCAATCTTCAAATGAACATTGACGACAACCTGCGCTCCGGGATGCCTCCCGAACAGGCGCGCCGTAACGCCCTGCTGAAGCTGGGCGGCGTCGAGCCGGCCAAGGAAGCTTACCGCGACCGGCGCAGCATTCCTGTGCTCGAGAATCTGCTGCGGGATACGCGCTTCGCGATCCGGCAGTTACGCAAGAATCCCGGATTTACCTGTACGGCCGTTCTGGTGCTCGGGCTCGGCCTGTGCGCCAGTGTGGCTATTTTCGCGTTCGTGGACGCGACGCTGATCAAGCCGCTGCCCTACCGCGATCCCGGCCGCCTGGTCGGCCTTTTCGAGACCGTCCAACTTTGCCCGCGTTGTCCGCTTTCCTATCCGGATTACCTCGACTGGAAAAGGCTCAACAAAGTCTTCAGCGCCTTGGATGTCTTTGAAGGCACGGGTTTCACGCTGCGCACCGGAGCCGGCGCGGAGATGGTGCGGAGCGCCAGCGTGACGGCCGGCTTTTTCCGGACGCTGGGAGTGGCGCCGATGCTGGGCCGAGATTTTCGCGCAGGCGAGGATTCGCCCGCCGCGGCTCCCACGGTTATCCTAAGCTACGCCGCCTGGCAGAAACGGTATGGCGGAGACGCCGCCATCCTGGGAAAGACCGCGACGCTCAACGGCGAGGCGCATGTGATCGTCGGCGTCCTCCCCCCGGATTTTCATTTTGCCGCTACCGGGGAGTCGGAATACTGGACGGCGCTCCACACCAATGCCAACTCCTGTTACAAGCAGCGCGGGTGCCATAGCTTGCATGGACTTGCCCGGCTGCGCGACGGCGTCTCCGTCCAGGCCGCGGACGCCAATATCAAATTGATCGCCGGGGAATTAGAGAAGCAGTATCCCTCGAACCTTGGCCAGGGTGGCTCGGTAATCGCTTTGACCGAGCTCGAAGTTGGACGCATCCGCCCCATCCTGATCGTGCTGCTGTGCGGAGCGGGCCTGCTGCTGCTCATAGCCTGCGTGAACGTAACCAGCCTGGTGCTGGTGCGGGCCGAGAGCCGCAGACGCGAGATGGCGGTGCGCACCGCCCTGGGTGGATCGCGCGCTCGATTGGTGAGCCAGTTCGTAACCGAAGCGGTCGTTCTGGTGGCGGCCAGCGGCGCGCTCGGCCTGGTGTCGGCCCGTTGGCTGATGCGGCTGCTCATCAGCCTCATCGGCCCGGACCAGATGGCCGCCATGCCGTTTCTCAATGGCCTCGGCCTGAATTTGCGAGTGCTGGCATTCGCTATCGCGGCAGCGGTGGCAGCGGCGGCGCTGTTTTCCATCACGCCGGCGTGGCGATCGTTCCTGCCGGACTTGCGGGAGGGGCTGGCGGAAGGCAGCCGCGGTTCAGCCGGCACTACATGGCAACGCTTTGGCGCAAAGCTGGTGGTGCTGGAATTGGCTATTGCCGTGGTGTTGCTGGTCGGCGCGGGGTTGCTCGGCAAGAGTTTCTACCGCCTCTTGCACATCGACATGGGGATTCAGCCTGAGCACCTGGCGACACTGCAGATTGCAGAGCCCGATTCCATTCACGACGACAATGCGAAAGTGGTGGCCCTGACGCGCGAAATCACCAGCCGTCTCGCGAGCCTGCCGGGTGTCCAATCGGTGGGCATCTCCAGCCTGTTGCCGGTCCGCGGCGGCAATACCATGTGGATTCGTGTGATCGGCCATCCGTTCCATGGCGAGCACAATGAAGTGGGTTACCGGCAGGTGAGCGCCGGCTATTTCACTACGCTCGGAGCCAAACTCCTGCGCGGCCGCTATTTCAGCGAGGCGGACGACGCTTCGAAGCCGCAAGTCGTGATTATCGACCGCGCGCTAGCGGAGAAATACTTCCCCGGTGAAGACCCTGTGGGGAAGCAGATCGCCTACTCCGGCGCATCGTCGACGCCGATGCAGGTCGTCGGCATCGTGGAAGACATCAAGGAAGGACCGCTCGATGAGGCCACCTGGCCCACCTTGTATGTCGCCTTCAACCAGGATCCGGACGACCATTTCTCCCTGGTCGTGCGGACATCTAAGAGCGAAAAGGCGCTGCTGCCGACTTTGGCCGCGGCCATTCATCGCCTCGATCCGGGCATCTCGACCTACGAACAGCGGACCATGAGCGACCGCATTAACAGCACGCCCGCGGCATATCTGCGGCGCGGCTCGGCATGGCTGGTGGGAGGCTTTGCACTGTTGGCCCTGCTGCTCTCCGCCGCGGGCCTCTATGGGGTGGTGGCGTATTCGGTGGGCCGGCGGACGCGGGAGATCGGCGTGCGCATGGCGCTGGGCGCGCAGCCGGGCGCGGTGTACCGGCTCATCCTGAAAGAAGCCGCTGGGCTGATCGCCGGCGGCATCGCCATCGGCCTGGTGTGTTCGGTGGCGGCGGCGAGCCTGTTGCGCGACCTGCTGTTTGGCGTGCACGCGGCGGATCCCGAGACGATGGCTGCAGTGGCCGTGCTGCTGGGGACAGCGGCGCTGCTGGCCAGCTACGTCCCCGCACGCCGCGCCGCTTCGGTGAACCCGGTGGACGCGTTGCGCGCCGAGTAAGCGACTCAACGAGGGTGGATCTCTCGCGATAACATGGCTTCGTGGTTTTACAGCTTTTTTACAACCGGCCCACCCCCTGCCTGCCCGGATGCGCGAAGATGTACAGATGATGTGCAACGGAGCTGGGATATGCCGGGCGGTACCGTCGTCATAGTCGAAGACGCGGCCACCTGCGCCACGACCCTGGAAATGGCATTCCTGGCAATACCGGACATCGCGGTGACCGTACTGCCGACAGCTCAGGACGCTTTGCGCCTGCTCGCGAGCGCGGAGTGCGTCGTGAGCGCGGTGGTCACCGACCTGAACATGCCGCGCATGGACGGATTCGAATTCATCGAGCGGATCCGCGCCGAACCCCGCCACCATAGGTTGCCCATCATTGTCGTCAGCGGCGACACGGATCCCGCCACGCCGGAGCGGCTGGTGTCCCTCGGCGCGAACGCGTTCTTTCCGAAACCTTACTCGCCCGCACAGGTGCGGCTCAAACTGGAGCAACTTCTCGATGCAAAGTCCGCCGATCGTTCCCCGTAGCCGCACGTGTCGTGTGCTGCTCACACTATTGGCGCCGGGTATTATTCTTACGTCCCAGATGGCGGCCCAAACTGCCAGCCCGGAGCTACAGAAAATCATGGATCGCCTCGACCGCCTGGAAAAGCAAAACCAATCGTTGGCCGAAGAGGTCCAGCAACTGCGGAAGGAACTGGCCGAAGCCCGCGGGTCGTCGCAACCGCCCGCGGCCGCGCCGCTGGAAGAGAAGGTCGCGGTGGATGAGTCCCGCATCGACGAACTCGCGCAGAGCAAGGTGGAGGCTTCCCAGCGCTTCCCCATCCGGGTTACCGGGATGGCTCTCTTTAACGCTTTTCTGAACTCCAAGGGCAGCGGCGGGCAGGAGTATCCTTTATTCGCCTGGCCGGGAAACCAGGCCAGCGGCGGCGGCAGTCTCTACCAGACCGTGCTGGGCTTGGAATATTCAGGCCCACAGTTCCTGGGCGGGAACATTCACGGCAACGTTTATATGGATTTCGCGGGTGGCTCGGGAACACCGTTCGATTACGGCTTCCGGCTGCGCACCGGCGAGATCGAGATCGAATGGGCGGACCGCGGCATCCTGGCCGGCGTGGAAAGCCCTATCTTCGCGCCGCGCGAGCCGGATTCGCTGGCGCAGGTGGAATTTGCGCCGCTCTCGGGCGCCGGCAATCTGTGGCTGTGGACGCCGCAGGTGCGCTTCGAGCAGAAGATCCATTTTACGGATCGGACCGGCGTGCGCGCGCAAATCGGCGCGGTGCAGACCAACGAGGTTGCGCCTTACCAGCAGAGCGGGCCGCAGCCCGAGGCTGTCAGGCCGGGGATAGAAGGGCGCTTCGAATTCTACCATCGCTTCCAGGGAGAGGCGCCGGATGGCCCGCGCATCGAAATCGCGCCCGGATTCCACAGCAGCGTCACGCATGTGGCGGGCACATCAGTTTCGTCCAACCTGTTCGCGCTCGACTGGTTCACCAACCCTTTGCCCAAAGTGGAATTCACCGGCGCGTTCTTCAGCGGGCAAAACGTGGCGCCGGTGGGAGGGTTGGAAGGCTATACCATCCTGCCCACCGGCGCGGCCATCCCGGTGCACAGCAAAGGGGGATGGAGCCAACTGACGTTGGCGGCGGCCTCCCGCCTTTCGTTCCATATTTTCTCCGGCCTGGAGAATGGCCGCACCGCGGACCTGGCGTACTACGCCATTGGACGGAACTGGGTGTACGGCGCAAACTTCTTCTACCGGCTGGCGCCCAACGTTTTGCTTGGCGCCGAAGTCTCGCAGGCGCGCACGAATTATATTGATAGTAGCCTCCGGATAAACAATCACTATGACCTGGCTCTGGCGTACCTGTTTTAGCCTGTTGTGGCTCGCGCCGGCCTGGTGCGCCAGCGTGAAAGGCGCGGTCGCACTGACCGATTCGCGAGATCCGGGCGTACGCCGCAACAAGGACTTCTCGGGCGTAGTGCTGTGGCTGGAACCCGCCAACGGCGATCCTCCGCACACGATCCCCTCCCGCCGCTACCGGATGGAACAGAAAGACAAGCATTTCAGGCCGCACGTATTGGCCATCCCGGTGGGCGCCACGGTGGACTTTCCGAATCGCGATCCCATCTTCCATAACGTCTTCTCCAACTACAACGGACAGATCTTCGATTTGAGTCTATATAAACCCAACACGAGCCGCGACGTGGTCTTCAGGCGCCCCGGCATCGTGCGCGTATTCTGCAACATTCATCCGACCATGAGCGCGGTAATCGCGGTGCTGGATACGCCCTGGTTCGCCGTCTCCGCCGGTTCGGGCGCATTCGAGATCCACGACGTGCCGCCGGGAACTTACACCCTGCATATCTTCCACGAAAGGGCCACGGACGAGACGCTGAATGCCTTGACGCAGCCGGTCGGCGTGGAGAGCGGAGCGCCGCGGATTCTGCCAATCCTCCGCATTTCCGAAACCGGTTATATTCCCGCTCCGCACAAGAACAAGTGGGACAAAGACTATCCGCCGGCGATCGATGGCCAGCCGGCGTACGGACCAAAGCAATGATCCCCAGCTTCTCACGCCTCTCGCTGCTCTGGAAGATCCTGCTCTCCACTTCCCTGGCCGTCACCCTGCTTTTCGCGTTAACCGGCTGGATCGTGCTGCGCAACGCGGTTGAGACCACCACCAGCACCATGCAGGACGAAGTGAGCGCCAGCTTCCAGGCCTACCAGTCGCTGTGGGAAGCGCGCGCCGAGTTGCTCGGCTCGGTGAGTCTGACCTTAAGCCAGATGTCGGATGTGCGCTCGGCCTTCGGTACGCGGGACCCCGCCACCATCCGCGATACGGCCAACGAACTGTGGAAGAAGCTGGCGATCAAGAATGCCGTCTTTCTGGTCACGGACGCGCCCGGCAAAGTGATCGCGTCGGTGGGGGGAATGCCGGTGGCGGAACAGGACGTGCGTACCGCCGCGGCCCGCTTCCCGGAACAGGTGTCCGGCTTCCTGGTGCGCGGCGGGCGCCTCTACCAAACGGTTTTCACGCCGGTCTACCTGGAGGATGTGCCGCAAAACGTGCTCGTTGCGGGGTATGGCGTGGACAGCCTGGTGGCCAAACAATTGAAAGCCGACACCGGCGGCAGCGAGTTTCTCTTTGTTTCCAAGGGCCAGCCCGTGGCCTCGTCGCTGGCGCCCGAGGCGGCCCGCCAGGTAGCCGCCCGGCTGGCCGCGCATCCCAACCTGGAGCGGGTCTCGGACGGCGGCATCGAATATGCCGCGCGGCCCACGCAATTGCTGGATATCGAGGGCAAGGCGATCGGCAATCTGTGGATCCTGCGGTCGTTCGAAACCGCCAGCGAGCGCCTGGCCGCGCTGCGCCGGAATATCATTCTGTTGTGGCTGCTGGCCATCGCAGCCAGCCTGGGCCTGACGTATGTCCTGGCGCGGCGGATCGTAGAGCCGCTGAAAGAACTGGATCGCGCGGCGGCGGAAGTCTCGCGGCAGAATTACGCGCATCGGGTGAAAGTGGTGAGCCAGGACGAACTCGGGCGGCTGGCCCGAACCTTTAATGCCATGTGCGCCTCCATCCAGCAGGCGCGCCAGGAACTGATCCGGCAGGAACGCATTTCAACGATCGGGCGGCTATCGAGTTCCATCGTACACGATTTGCGGAATCCACTGGCAGCCGTCTATGGAGGCGCCGAGATGCTGGTGGATGCAGACCTGGCCCCGTTGCAAGTGAAGCGCCTGGCCGCCAATATTTACCGTGCATCGCGGCGCATTCAGGAATTGCTGCAAGACCTGCTGAACGTGTCCAGGGGCAGCGCCCGCGGCGCCGAAGTGTGTAATCTGCGGGACGTGGCGGCGGCCGGCTGCGAATCCTTGATGGCGTCCGCCGAGGCGCAGCGCGTGGTCGTGCAGATCGGGATTCCGGATGAGATCGAACTGCCGCTGGAGCGCAACCGTATGGAGCGCGTATTCTCCAACCTGGTAGGCAACGCGCTCGAAATGATGCCGGATGGCGGCCGCATTCAGATCTCGGCGGCGGCCCAAAACGGGTTTGTAGTGGCGGATGTGCGCGACACAGGGCCGGGTATCGCGCCGGAGATCCGCGACAGTTTGTTCGAGCCGTTCGTTAGCGCCGGCAAAAAGAACGGGCTGGGCCTGGGGCTGGCGTTGGCGCGGCAAACGGTTCTGGACCACGGCGGCGACCTGTGGGCGGAATTCGAGCCCGGGCGCGGCGCCTGCTTCCGTCTGCGGCTGCCGGCTAAGTGAGGCGCCGGATCGGGCCGCTATTTCTTGGGCGGGTTGATCATGATGTGAGCGCCTGCCGTACCTGGGTACATCAGCCATGGCGCGCCGTCACTGGGCTTCGTGGATAGCCCCGTGGATTCGGGCGTGGCAAAAGGCAGATAGATGACCCATCGCAGGTAGGAGTCCTGCACTTTTCCACTGCTCGCGTCGAAACCCGTACCGGTGAGCACGTACAGCGTGTGGGGCTCGCGCGGCAGCGATAGCTTGCCTTCGGAAACTTCCTTCCAGCGTATGTCGTTGCGCTCTTTTCCGGTGAGCTTCTGCGCTGCGAGTTCACGGCCGCGAGCCATGTAGGGCTCCAGGTCCCGGTGGTAACACGCGACGCTGAATGCGGTCTTGCCAGGGTCGCTCGCCAGACAGATGAGTTCGTTCTTGCCCTCGCGGAGTTTAACCAGTTCGCCCCGCGGGTTGTAGCCGAGGACGGCTGCGCCGTCGCGAAGATCCGCTGGAGCGGCCAGGACCGCGGCGGCAATCTGGACCTCCGGGGGCGGAACCGTGGGGGCAGCCACTGCCGATGCCAGGAGAGCGGCCGAAAGCATCATCGTCTTTAGCATGATCAACTCCACTTGGTAAAACCCTGGGGTATTCGCCCAGTATAGCGATTCGGCTGCGGGCGGGGGCTCTCCTTACAATATCCGGGCTAGCTGATTCGTCTATAACCGTAGGTGAAGGACGTGGCGAGCCTGGAGCAGATGGCATTCGAACAGGACCAGCGGATCTCCGAAACGCTCAAGCGGGAGCAGTCCCGGCTGCGGAACTTCATTCGCCGGCGTGTGCCCGACCCGCGTGACGCCGAGGACATCCTGCAGGATGTCTTTTACGAGTTGGTGGAAGCCAATCGCCTGCTGATGCCGATCGAACACGTCACCGGGTGGCTGTTTCGCGTGGCGCGCAATCGCATCACGGATTTCTTCCGCAAGAGGAAGCCGGAGAGTTTCAGCGATCTGGCCGTGGTGAACGAGGAAGACGAACTGCTGCGACTGGAGGATTTGCTGCCTTCGCCCGACGCTGGGCCGGCGGCTCTCTACGCGCGCGGCGTGCTGCTTGAGGAACTTGAGAAGGCGGTGGACGAACTGTCGGCGGAGCAGCGCGAGGTATTTATCGCGCACGAGGTGGAAGGCCGAAGTTTCAAGCAGATCGCCGCGGAGACCGGCGTAGGCGTGAATACGCTGCTCTCCCGTAAACGCTATGCCGTGTTGCGCCTGCGCGCGCGTCTCGAAGATATTCACGACGAATTTACGAAAGGATGAGGAACTGAACATGAAACGGAAATGGATTTTTCTGGCTCCGCTGGCGATCCTGGCGTTGTTCGCATTTGTCGCCCTCGGCGGCGTGATCGTGCAGCAATTGTGGAACTGGCTGCTTCCCCCGCTGTTTGGCTGGCGCCTGATCACCTTCTGGCAAGGACTTGGAATTCTGGCGCTATGCCGGATTCTCTTCGGTGGATTCGGACGGCACGGGTCGCATCGATCCGGCTTCCGCAGCCGCAAGGGCGGTTGGGAGGCCATGACCGCCGAAGAGCGGCAACGATTCCGCCAAGGCATACGCGAACGGTGCGGCTTCGGCCCGTCCACCAGCGAGAGCCAGGGGTAATGCCGCTACCTGGGCCTGCCGCTATACTATGAATTCCAATCATGCGATACCAGGATGCGGGGGTCAACATCGATGAAGCGGATCGCGCGGTTTCTTCTATACGCAAGCTGGCGCGCGAGACATTCACACGCGGGGTGCTGACCGATATCGGCACGTTCGGCGCATGCTACTCGATGGCCGGATGGAAAAAGCCTGTGCTGATCAGTTCGGCGGACGGCGTGGGCACAAAGATCAAAGTCGCCTTTCTCACCGGCCGCCACGATACGGTGGGCGAGGATTTGGTGAACCACTGCGTCAACGATATCGCGGTGCAAGGCGCGACGCCGCTGTTCTTCCTGGACTATTTCGCAACCGGCAAGCTGGAAGCCGGCGTGGCGGCGCAGGTGGTGGCGGGACTGGCGCGCGGCTGCCGCCAAAACGGCTGCGCGCTGATCGGCGGCGAAACCGCCGAGATGCCCGGCCTGTATGCGCCTGGGGAATACGATCTGGCCGGTTTCATCGTGGGCGCGGCCGAGCGCGCCGGGCTAATTACGGGCAAGCGCATTCGCGCGGGAGACGTGCTGTTGGGACTGCCCTCGAACGGGCTGCACACGAACGGCTACTCGCTGGCGCGCAAGCTATTGTTCGAGGTGGCGGGGTACGCCCCAGATAGCGCCTTGCCGGAACTGGGCGGAACGGTAGCCGATGCGCTGCTGCAGGTGCATCGCAGCTATCTGCGGCCAATACAGGCGCTAGTGGAGAAGGGGCTGCTGCGCGGGGCTGCCCACATCACCGGGGGCGGTCTGACGGACAATACGCCGCGGATGCTGCCGGAGGGATTGGCGGCGGAGATCGATCTGGGCGCCTGGATCATCCCACCTATTTTCGAGTTGCTGCGGCGCCTGGGCAACCTCCCGGAAGACGATTACCGGCGCACGTTTAACCTGGGGCTGGGGATGATTCTGGCCGTGCCGGGCCCTGTGGGGAATCCGCAGTTCCGGTGCGCCGCGAGGGTGCTACAGAAGTTGGAGGAGCCCTACGTGCTCGCGGGACAGGTGGTGGCGCAGAAACGGCGCGGTCCGCGGGTGGTGTACCGGTGAAGCGCCTGGGGATTCTGCTTTCGGGGCGCGGGTCCAATTTCGAGGCCATCGCCGATAACGTGGCGCGCGGGGCGATCGACGCGGAAATCGCCATCGTGATCTCCAATCGGGCAGAGGCGCCAGGACTCGAAGCCGCGCGGCGGCGCGGTTTGCCCGCGGTATCGCTCCCGTCGAAGGGATTGGACCGCACGGTCTACGAAAGTTTGCTAGCGGCGGAATTGAATCGGCATGCCGTCGACCTGGTCTGCCTGGCGGGCTATATGCGCCTGCTCAGTGCCGGTTTCATCCGCGAGTTTGCGGGCCGCGTCTTGAATATCCATCCATCGCTGCTGCCCTCGTTTCCGGGCCTGGATGCGCAGCATCAGGCGCTGGAGCACGGGGTGAAAGTGACGGGCTGCACGGTACACTTTGTCGACGAATACCTGGATGCGGGACCTATTCTGATCCAGGCGGCCGTTCCGGTGCTCGACGACGATACCGTGGAGGATCTATCCGCCCGTATCTTACAGCAGGAGCATCGGATCTATAGCCAAGCGATCCAGATGGTATTGAGCGGCAGGTTACGAGTTGAGGGACGGCGGGTCCTGCGCCGGGACTGAGTGGGGTGGGACGAGTACAGGTCCGCGTTTCCGCCGCCCGACGAAATCCGCGAACCGGATTGGCGGCAATTCTCTACGCTCGAAGTTGCGTTGCACCGCGCGCTGGTAGCGGCGCAGAGCTTCGTCGCGACGCGAGCGGGTAAGCCGGCATGCCTGCAAGTCAAGCAAGAGATGGACTTCCCAGGGCTGAAAGGAGGTGCGGCGAACCTCTCCTTGTAGTAACTCCTTCACCAACCGGTTGAAGCGATTGGCCATCAATTCTAGGTCCGGTGGATCTTCCATATTATTTCGTATCGACCGATCCCAGGTGAAACTTTACTCATCCAAAACTGACATTGATTTACACTTCCAAATGGACCCCGTTTTGCTCTTTATACATCTATCTAGGTGAGTACGGAGGTGATGCGATGGCACCACAAGTTGAATTAGCGAGAATCCCAGAACCAGTCGATGAAAGCGACATCCTGCGCGAACAACTGGAATACCTCATCGAGCATGCGGCACGCAATGGGCGGTGCGGCTGTTCCGAGTGCCAGCGCTACCTCAAGGTCCGTTCCGCCCTGCTGGAGATCTTCACAGAACCGCCGCGGGCGAATGTCCAGGAGATCACGCCGCGGTTGGCCAAGGCTGCCTAGGCCACGGAACGGACGAACAAAGCCCATCCTGTTGTATCTAAATGCGTTAAATACGCATCCAGGCTTGGCCTGGATGGCTTGGCCTGGATGGCTTGGCCTGGATGCGCGCCTGAAGCGCCCGGTGACCGAAAGCCCACGGTTCCTTCGAAAAGGGATACTCTACAGGGCATGAACCTTCGAGCCGTAATTGTACTGCTGGTGGCATCCTGTGCCTGGGCGCAAGACACCGCCCGCATGGAACAGGTGATTCAGACGCACACCGGCAACCGGGAGTTTATGGGAACGGTGCTGGTGGCGAAAGGCACGCAGGTGCTCCTGAGCAAAGGCTATGGATCGGCGAACCTGGAATGGGATGTGCCGAATTCGCCGGGGACGAAATTTCGCCTTGGGTCGATTACGAAGCAGTTTACCGCGGCTTCGATTCTGCTGCTTCAGGAACGCGGCAAACTGAATGTGCAGGACCCCGTGAAAAAGTACATGGCCGATGCGCCGGCGGCATGGGACAAGGTCACGATTTATCACTTGCTGACACACACCTCGGGGATTCCAAGTTTTACGAGTTTTCCGGAGTACTCCAAATGGGAGCCCTTCGCCGCCACGGCCAAGGAGGAAGTGGGCTGGTTCCGCGATAAGCCGCTGGAGTTTGAGCCGGGCGAGAAGTGGAATTACAGCAATTCGGGGTACGTGCTGCTGGGATATTTGATCGAGAAGATCACCGGCGGAACTTATGGGAGATTCGTGCGCGAGAATATCTTCGATCCGCTGGGGATGAAGGATTCGGGTTACGACTCGAACTCCGCGCTGATTGCGCGGCGGGCGGCGGGGTATACGCGACAAGGGGATGTCCTGGTGAATGCCGGTTTCGTGAACATGACCATCCCGTTTTCGGCAGGCTCGTTGTATTCGACCACCGAAGACCTGCTGAAGTGGGAGCAGGGGCTGTTCGGCGGGAAGGTGCTGTCCGCGGCATCGCTCGAAACGATGACCAAGCCCTTCAAGAACGATTACGCGTGCGGGCTCGCTGTGCAAACGAAGGACGGACACAAACGGATCGACCACGGCGGCGGCATCGAAGGCTTCAACACGGAATTGGCGTACTACCCGGATGACAAGGTGACGGTGATCGTGCTGGCGAACGTGAACGGCGTGGCTCCGGGTGATATCGCCGGGAAGCTGGGAGCGCTGGCGCATGGGGAAGCGGTGAAGCTGGCAGGCGAGCACAAGGAGGTCAGCATCGATCCGAATGTGCTGGCCCGCTACGCCGGGACCTATGAACTGGCGCCCGGGGTGAATATCCTGATCACGCTCGATGGCAAGCAACTTTCCGAGAAGCTGGGCGCACAGGATACGTTCCCGATTTTTCCGGAATCGGAGACGATGTTCTTCCTGAAGGTCGTGGATGCGCAGATCGAATTCGAAAAGGATGCGAGCGGCGTAGTGACGGACCTGGTGTTGCATCAGGGCGGGCGCGATCAGAAGGCGGCGCGAGTCAGCGAGAAACCGGCGCCGCCGGCGCGAAAGGAGGTTTCGGTTTCGCCGGAGGTGCTGGCAAAGTACGCGGGTACCTACGAACTGGCGCCGGGAGTGACCGTGGCTATGACCGTAGAAGATGGCAAGCTGATGACGCAGATCACGGGACAGCCGAAATTTGAGTTATTCGCAGAGTCGGAGAAGAAGTTCTTCTTAAAAGTAGTGGATGCCCAGGTTGAGTTTTTCCTGGACGCCGGCGGAGCGGTGACCCATCTGGTGATACATCAAGGCGGGCGGGAGACAGAGGCGGTCAGGAAGTGATCGGGTTCTGGAGAAGCGGACCCAAGGATGACTTGGGCGTAGACGCCCGCCCCACCAGGTGAGAAGCTAAACCGTATGCTGGACTTCTACCGGGCACTGCCTCCGGAAGGCGCCAAGATCCTGCTGGTCCTGTTTCTGTCATTTCTAACGGGCCTGGAGCGGGAGGAGCATCACACCGGCAGCGAGCACTACTCGTTCGGAGGCGTGCGCACGTATCCTTTGATCGGCCTGATCGGCTACGCCATGGCGTTTCTGTCGGGCGGGCAGTTTCTAGGGGTGGCTGTGGGTTTCGCGGTGGTCGCCGGTTTCCTTATGCTGGCGTACCAGCATAAGGTCACAACGTCGGGATTGCCGGGCTTCACGTCCGAGATGTCGGCGTTGACCACTTACCTGGCCGGGGCGCTGGTCTACCGCGAGCAATTCTGGATCGCGACCACCATCAGCATCGCGAGCATGCTGCTGCTGGAATTGAAAGGCGCACTGGAAGGCCTGACGAAGCGCATCCCGCCGAGTGAGATCTTCACTTTCACGAAATTCCTGCTGCTGAGCGCGGTGATCCTGCCGGTATTACCGAGCCGGGAGTTCGGCCCGTTCCAGATCAATCCGTTTAAGGCATGGCTGGTAGTGGTGGCGGTAAGCGCAGTGTCCTACGGCAGCTATGTGATTCAGAAAGCGACTAAGGGGAAGGGAGGGGTGATCCTGGCTGCGCTCCTGGGGGGCGCTTACTCCTCCACCGTGACCACCATCGTGATGGCGAGGCGGGCGAAACAGGAACTGCGGCCGCACCTTTTCTCGGGCGGTACGCTCATCGCCTCAGGCGTCATGTACTTACGGCTGGCGGGCCTGGTGGCGATGTTCAATCGCAGTTTGATCGACCGGCTGTGGATGCCGTTCCTGGCGCTGGCGGGCGCCGGCATCGGGATTGGGTGGTTGTGGACGCGAATTCCGGACGGCAAAGAAGGCGCTGTCGAACGCAAGTTCGAACCGAACAATCCGTTGGAACTAAAGGCGGCATTTTTCTTTGGCGCGCTTTTTCTGGGCATGCTGATCGCAACGCACCTGGTAACGACGTATTTGGGCCGGGCGGGGGTTTACTCACTGGCGCTGATCATGGGATGCACGGATGTGGATCCGTTCATCATGGGCATGACGCAATCGGCGGGCTCGGGAACGGCCGAGACCGTGGCCGCTGCCGCGATCCTGATTGCGGCGGCCAGCAACAATTTGGTTAAGGGGATTTATGCGTTTTCGCTGGCGGATCGAAGGACCGGCATCCGCAGCTTGTGTCTGCTGGCGGCGCTGGCGCTGGCGGGTATCGCGCCCCTGCTCTGGGCGGCGAGATAGGGGCTTGGCTGCACGGTGGAAAGCCCGCGGCTTTCCGGCATGATTGGTGGCGTCAAAAGCACGGTAGACTGATTGTTTAACCCATGAAAGTCCTGATGGTGGCATCCGAGGCGGCGCCCTTCGCCAAAACCGGCGGGTTGGCGGATGTGGTGGGATCGTTGCCGGCGGCGCTGAAAGCCCTGGGACACGAGGTGGCGGTGCTGCTGCCGCGATATGCGGCGGTGGACCTGAAGAACGCACGGCGGGTGTACGATTCGCTGCCGATCTGGCTGCCGCCGCGGCGCTTCGATACGTCTCTGTACCTGATCGAGCGCGAAACGCCTTTCTACTTCCTGGAGTGCCCGATACTGTATGATCGGCCGGGCCTCTATACCGAAGGCGGCGAGGACTATCCAGATAATCACATCCGCTTCGCGGTGCTGGCGCAGGCGGCGCTGGCCTTCTGCCGGTGGGTGTGGCGGCCGGACATCCTGCACGGTCACGATTGGCAGGCCGGGCTGGTGCCAGCCTACCTGCGCGCCATATATGGAAACGATCCCACATACATGGGAATCCACTCGTTGTTTACGGTTCACAACCTGGGATACCACGGCCTGTTTCCATCTACTGCGCTGGCGGATATCGGGCTCGCCGGAACCGAGGAATTCCGCCCGGACGGGTTAGAATTTTTTGGGAAGGTCTGTTATCTGAAGGGCGGGCTGAACTATGCGGAGGCGCTGAACACGGTCAGCCCGACCTACGCCCGGGAGATCCAGACTCCCGAATTTGGTTTCGGACTGGATGGCGTGCTGCGGGCGCGCAGTTCGGTGCTTTCCGGCATCTTAAACGGCGTGGATTATACGGAGTGGAATCCGGAGACGGATCCTTTGATTGCGGCGCGCTATGCGAGCGCGGATCTGAGCGGGAAACGGATCTGCAAGCAGGATCTGCTGAACGCGTTCGGGTTGCCGGCGCAAGCCATGGATGCGCCGTTGATCGGGATCGTCTCCCGATTCACCAGCCAGAAAGGCGCCGACCTGGTAGCAGATGCGGCCGACGGACTGGTAGCCGAAGGTTATTATCTGGCGGCCCTGGGAGCGGGTGAGCCGCAATACGAGGAGCTGTTCCAGTCGATCGCGGCGCGGCATCCGGGACGGATCGCGGTGCGCATCGGATATGATAACGCGCTGGCACACAAGATCGAGGCGGGTGCCGACCTGTTTCTGATGCCCAGCCGCTACGAACCCTGCGGCTTGAACCAGATCTATAGTCTGAAGTATGGCACGGTGCCGGTGGTGCGCGCGACTGGGGGCCTTGATGATACCATCGAACCTGGGACGGGTTTCAAGTTCTGGCAATACTCCAGTGCCGCGCTGGTAGGCGCTTTGCGGGCGGCACGCGAGGCATTCGCCGATGCGGAGGGCTGGCGGGCAATGATGACGGCCGGCATGGCCAAGGATTTTTCCTGGAGCGTCTCGGCGGCGGAGTATGCGCGGCTTTACCAGCGTTTGGTTGGCAAGGGCCTAAACCCACTTAAAATGCGGGATTGAATCCCCTGCCCTGCAAAAGGATCTAATTCTTTTAGGAGAGTGAAAGAATAATGGCGGGTCAAAACACCCTAACCTTCACCGACGGGAGCTTCGATCAGGACGTTTTGCGGTCGGAAGTGCCGGTTCTAGTGGATTTCTGGGCCGAATGGTGCGGTCCTTGCCGGCAGATGGCGCCGACAATCGACGTGGTGGCGCAGGAATACGCCGGCAAGTTGAAGGTCGGCAAACTGGACGTGGATTCCAATATCAATACGGCCGGGCGCTACAACATACGCGGTATTCCTACTTTATTGCTGTTCAAGGACGGACGGGTGGTCGAACAGCGGGTGGGCGCGGTCGGCAAGTCCGAAGTGGTGCGGATGGTTGACGCACACGTCGGGGCAGAGAAGATTTCGTAACTGCCGCAAATCCCTCCGAAGAGTCTCAACAAGACTGACGCGCCCGGCGTCGCCCATCTCTATGATGCGTAAACCAGATAGGCTGCATTTTCGAAGACGGGCGCGCGGCCGGGCAGGCGATTTCGGGGCGTGAGCACGATATAGTCGATGCCGAGCGGGCGGTAACGGGCAAAGCCGCGCGGGTCGAACGGGGCGGCCATCGTCTGCTGCCAGCGGTTCCACCACTCGACGCCGAGATCCGGCAAATAGTTGATTTGTCCGCCGCCTTTCCAATCGACATACACGGCGCGTAGAGCTTCGCTGCGGAAGATACCCGGCTGCAGTTGCTTGCCCGCGTCGGCGAACAGAAACACTGCGTCGACTGGCGTAGACGCGCGCGCCCAAACCGAGAGTTGCGCCAAGTCCGGGGTGTGCAGGCGCGGATGCGGAGTCACGCCGCCGAGGATGGGCAGCAGCAAGAAGCCGGCCATCGCGACGGATAGCAGGGCCGGAGCAGACCAGCGGAATTTGCACGCACCGGCCCAGGCGGCGAGGCTCGCGCCCGCGGCCAGCAGGACGGCGGCATAGAGGTTGGCGTCCGCGCCCTGCGGGATCAGGTAAGCGAGCACGAACCAGGCGAAGGCTTCAACGTATCGGCGACTGTTCGCGGCGAGGATCGCGGCAGCCGCGGCGGAGAACTGCACGACCACGACCAGGAACAGCAGCGCGCGCATAGGCTGCAGTTGCGGCAGCAGGACCCAGTTCAGTTTTTCCAGGAAGACGTAGGAAAACGGGACGCTCAGGATGCCCAGTAACGGCAAGCCGATCAGGAAAAGCCGCAGATTGCGCGTGGCTGTTTTACGCAAGCGGGTGTAGGCCAGTACGGATACCGCATATAGGACGCAATAGTAGGGCAGCCCATCGCGCCACCATTCCGAGATCCAGGAATAGGGGGCACGCAGGCGTTGCAGATTTTCGACGGCTGGAGAGATGCGGGAGAAGAAGACCTGCCGTTCGGATGCGCCTTGCTGGAAATGGGCGGAGATCGCCAGGAGGATACAGGCAAGGGATAAGGGGATGAAGGCGGCGAGGGGTCTGGAGACCCCTTGCAGGCGTAGACGCCTGCCCCACAGTGCCGCAAACAACAGCACGTACACAGCCCAGAACGGGACTACCGTGGGAGGGTGCATCAGGGACGCGACAGAGGCGGCGGTGCCGGCTGCGAAATAGCGCTTGTGCGCGGCCAGTCCGATGGCGAGGAATAGCAGCGGCACCGCGAAACCGCGGGGGTCCGGCTCGATCTCGAACGAAAGGACGGCCGGGCCGGCGATGGTCGCGCCCAACGAGACGATCCCAGCGACGAGCAGCGAAGCCGGCGCGGAGAGCCCGAGGGCGCCGGCCATCAGGAAGAGTCCCCAGATGCCTAGCGCGCGCGTGACGAACTGCTGGCCTTCGAGCACTTCACGAAAACCGAGGCCGGTGAGGCGGGCGAATCCGCGCGCGGTCTCATCGTACAGCGTGAAGGATACATGCGGGCGGGTGGCCAGCAGATCGCGCCGCAGCACGGACGGATCGCGCAGATGCTCAAGGATGGCGACGTAGATCTGGGTATCCTGCTGCAGCCATGTGTGTCCGGGGAACTCGAACCACGTGAGCGCGGTGAGAGCCAGAATCCCCGCTGCGTTCCACGCCAGCGGCGAGAGGCGTCTCATTGCGCGGGCGTCTTCTCCAACTGCAGCTTGATCCAAATCCGCGCGGGATCGAGGCGCATGGCCTTTTCAAACGCCTGGCGCGCCTCGGCGTTGTGATGCTCCTTGCGTAGTGCCAGGCCCAGCCACAAGTGCGGCTCGGCGGACGCTGGGTCCAGGTCCGCGGCCTTCCGGAAATCCGGAACGGCCAGGGACGCGCCGCCTCCCAAGGCCTCCGGCAAGTAGTAGTTTCCGACACCGCGCGCGAGGTAGGCGCGGGACGATTTCGGATCGAGTTCCAACGCCTTGTCGATGGCTTCGCGGGCGCGCTTGCCATAGGAGAATGCGGACAGCACGCTGGCGGGAATCACCTGCCCACAGAGGGTGCCCAATACCCTATAGTATTCGGCATTCCTGGAGTTGATGGCGATGGCGCGTCCGGCCGCCTGGATGCCGGAGTCAGCCGCGCGCTGGGCCTGGTTTTTGTCCCGCATTTCCAGCGAAACTTCGGCCAGGTAGGAAGCGGCCAACGCGACGCGGTATTGCGCTTCGGCGTCGTGAGGGGCTTTTTGGGCGGCGATCGAAAGCTCGGAAATCTGTTTTTCCAGGGCGGGCCGATCCTGGCGGTCGCGGGCGGTTTCGAGCGGGCCGGACGCCGCCAGAAGGGCGGCCATGAGGAAGATTGCAGCCATCTCCTCTATTGTACCGGGGGACGGGCGGACTCCAGGCAGGCGCGTTAACATGCGCGCTAACATGATGGAGTGAACGCCCGTTTGCTATTTCTACTGCTCGGCGCGCTTCCGCTCCTGGGCGCCGAGGCGACTATTGAGGATCGCGTCCAATTCAGCCAGGTTTTCGAAGAGACTCGCAACTTCCGCATTTTTCTGCCTCCCAATTACGCGACTTCCGGTAAGCGCTACCCGGTCATTTATTGGTTCCACGGCTGGAGCGAACGCTTCAACAAACCGGTGGACGATCCGCCCAACCGCAATTACGATTCGGGGACGGATTACGGGGGCGACAACATCGCCAACTTCGTGGGCGCGCACGATGTGATCGTAGTGAAGTGGGACGGTTTCAATCCGCGCTTCTCGGGCGATAATTACAAGCGGCCGTACAATATCAGCCCGGTAGAAACCAACCGCCAGTTCCCGCTTTATTTCCCAGAACTGGTGGATTTCATCGACCAGAATTACCGCACCATCGCGGACCGCGATCATCGTGCCACGGCGGGTTTGTCGATGGGCGGATTCATGTCGTTCTGGATCGCCGGCAAGTATCCGGACCTGGTTTCGAGCGCATCGAGTTTCATGGGATCGCCGGAGTTCTTCGTGGGCCCGCGGGGTTTCCCCGTGGAGTACAGCCACGACCCGATGTACGGGAACTACGACGGCGTGCGCACGCGCCTGGTGACGGGCACACGCGACTTCATCCAGTTCTATCACCGCCAGTTGAACGGCATCTGGAAATACGCGCGCGACTGGCACGAAACGGAGGATTTCGATTCCGATCACGGCACGCCGGGCATGGCGAAGACGCTGGAGTTTCACATGAACGCGTTCGCGCATCCGCTGCCGCGTCCGGCGGTCTGGAGCCATGCGGACGTGTATCCGAACTTCACAGTTTGGGGCTGGGAGGTGGCCTCGGATCGCAAGCAGCCCGGCTTTACGGCGCTCGAGAATGTGTCGGCCACGGGGTTCCGATCGGTGGTGCGCGAGTGGCTGCCGGACGGGGCCACGATCCCGGGTGTGAAGCTATCCATCGAAACCGGCAAGCTGTATCCGCCGCGCAAGCCGCAGACTGTGACCATTGTCCGCGTGCGCGACGGAGACGTGCGGCGGCAGGCGGTCACGGCCGGCGCGGACGGGCGGCTGAGCTTGGAGCTGGATGGAGACGAATACGAAGTCGGCATTTCATCCGGACCGGTGCCGGCGATTTCGGGATACCAAGTGGATGGCGCGGCGTGGGCTACGGCGGGCGAGCCGGTGAAGGTGCGGGTGCGCGTTTGGAACAAGGGCGCGGCGCCCACGCGCGCGGGCGCGCTGCGCTGGCTGAGTCCGAACCCCGGCGTGGATCTGACGCCGATGTCGTCGGAATTGCCGGCGATCGCGCCGGGACAGTCGACGGACGTCGAGCTTACCGTGACCGCGAAGGATCCAAAGCGGGCTATCGAAAGGATCGTAGCGGTACAGGGCGATACACGTATGCCGGTGGAGATTCCGCTGTTTCCGCCGGCGAAGGCGTTTCCGGATTTCCGGATCGTGGATGGCCAGCAGGTCCGGGTATTCGAGCACGCGACGGAAAAGGTACAGGTGACGCTGGGCGACGGCAATGGCGACGGCAAGGCCAATGCGGGCGAAAGGATCGCGATTCTACTGCCGGAGGACGACGTTTACCGCGTGGCCGAGTTGTTCACCAACGACGCGTGCGTGGACAACACGCTGCGGGCGTTCGACGATTGGAGCGGGTACGACCAGGTGGGGGCTTCGGCAAAGTATTCGCTGCCGCTGATCAAGCCGAATTGTCCGGCGGGGCACGTGATTCACGCGTTGGCGCGGGTGGTGCTGCCAGACAAGCCTAACCACGTGGTGAGATACGCGGCGATCGAGTTTGCGGTTGCGCCGTAGCGGCGCGCGGCGGCGGTATCATAGAGCCATGAAGCTCGCCAAAGGTATGTTTGCCTTGATCGTCCTGGTGGCCTCGGGACTTCGCGCGGATGTAACCATCCGCTACCAATCGGAATTCAAACCCTCCGCGGCTTTGCAGCCCATCATGGAGCAGTTCATGAAGACGATGCAGACCGCAACCAACAGCTCCGTCATCGTACAGGGGAACCGGGCGTACACCACAACGGGCAACTGGACCCAGATTTTCGATTTCGCGAAAGGCGAAATGACGCTGGTCGATCCGGCGCACAAGACTTTCACGACGCTGCCGGTGGCGCAGTTCGCCGACAAGATGGCGGGCGCGATGCCGCAGATGTCAAGCCAGCAAATGCAGGGGATCGGGCAGGCCTTGGCGTCGATCAAGAGCAATGTGGACTCCAAGGTTACAGGCAAGACCGCGGAGATTCAGGGCGTGCAGGCCGAAGAACGCGAGGTCACCCTGACCATGGACTTTCCCCTGCCGCCAGGGATGACCCAGAACGGCCCGGCCATGAAAATGGTGATTCACATTTGGACGGCCAAGAACGAGGAAGCCATGCGCGTGCCTGCCATCCGGGAATTGACCGGCTACCAGGCGTGGCAAAGGTATATCATGAATCCCGCGGGCGTGTTCGAGAAGGTGGCCGGAAAAATGCCGGGAGTGTCCGAGATTATAGGCCCCTTGCTCACGGAGATGTTCAAGAACCAGGCCGTGATTCTGCGCACGCACATGGAAATCTACACGCCGATTCTGGCCACATTGGCTAAGCAGATGGCCGCGCAGGGCAAGCAGTTTCCGATCGCCGTAGATCCGGACGCGCCGCTGATGGAGATCAACCAGGAAGTGGCGGAGCTTTCCAGCGCGCCGGTGGACATAACGTCGTTCGAGATTCCGAAGGAATATACTTCGGTGCCTCCCGAAGATATGATCCGGGCCATGGTGAAGGCGCAGAGCGCGGCTACGGCCGTGGCAGCGCCGCCAGCGGCCGACGCGCCGAAGTAGGGCTGTCACTCAAGGGCAATTCTACGGCTCAGCTTGACCGCGCGGTATCATTTGTATGTGATCCGCCGACTTTACGTCAATCATTTTCGATGCCTTGAAAACTTCGAGTTGCGGCTCGCGGGGCAGTCTTCCGTCCTGTTGATTGGGGAGAACGGCTCGGGTAAGACAACGGTCGGGCTCGCGCTGGAAATTCTCCAAAAGATCGCGCGCGGCACAAACCGGGTAGACAGGCTGCTGAAGTCTAAAGACCTATATCTCGGGCGCCGTGATGCGCCAGTGCGATTTGAGATCGAGGTCGAGCTGAGGTCCAGAATCTTCGAGTACGCCATCGCTTTCGAGCATGTGGAGGGATTCCAAGAACTGCGCGTGCTTGAAGAGAGGCTGGCTGTAGACGGCGAGTCCTGTAATGGACCCCAAAATTTGGACACGAAAAAGGCCTTTGCTTAGATGGTCGGCGGCATTGAAAACGGAGGAGAGACAATGCCACGAACGCGTAAGAATCACCCACCCAGCCTGAAGGCCAAAGTCGCTGTGGAGGCCATCAAGGCGCATAAGACCGCCGCCCAGATCGCGCAGGTCTTCGGCGTGCA
>JBEKIM010000011.1:0-39176 GCA_050011755.1 Bryobacteraceae bacterium
CGGTACAACACGGTGAGGCCCGAGAAGGCGCACATGCGGTAAGCTTCCAGGTATCTGACCACGCTGGAGGTTTCCATGAACGCCTTCTACGAGCATCACAAGCATAGCATTCGATTTGGGTAAACCCAATACCCGGAACCGTCTTCGCGCAGTGGTGGCCTTTCAGTTTCACAAACGCGCGCGAGATCGCCCCGGGCGCCGATGCTTACCTGTATGTCGAGGTTCAAAATGCCGCGTTCACGGGCCCAAATCCGACGGCTCTGCGGGTCGAGTTTTTCGATACTTCATCGTTCCAGTGATCCGCGACGGCATACCGGATACGACTAAGAGGCAGTTTCCCATAAACCCGGTATCCGGAACTGCCTCGAGCAATGACTACTGCCAACCGCCGCCCAGAGCGCTATACAATTGCACCCGCGCGAGGGCCTCGCCTTGTTGTGCCGAAACCAGGTTCAACTGTGCCGAAAACAAACTGGAGTCGGTGGTGAGCACTTCCAGGTAACTGGTAGCCCCGCCCTCATAACGCATGCGCGCCAGCCGGGTGGCATCCTGGGCCGCCGCCACCAGCTTTTCCTGCTGTTCGCGCGCCGCACGCAGCTTATTCAGGGCGATCAGGGCATTTGACACGTCCCGGAAGGCGCCGGCGATGGTCTTCTGGTAATTGAGGACCATCTCCTGCCGGGTTTGCTCGGCGAGTTGAAGCTGCCCGCGCAGTTTGCCTCCCGCGAAAATAGGTTGGGCCAGCGATCCGATGCCGTAAATCGTTCGGCCGGACAGGTCGAAGAGGTTCGAGAACTCATTACCGCCCAGGCCGGCGGACGCGCTGATTGAGATCTGCGGAAAGAACTGCGCGCGAGCCACACCGATCTGCGCGTTTGCCGCAACCAGTTGCTGTTCGGACTGCTGGATATCCGGACGCCGTTCCAGGAGCCGGGATGGCAAGCCGGGCGGCAGATCGGACGGAGGCGCCGCTAAGGCATCGGCGGCGGTGTGACTCACGGGGCCGGGAGTCTGGCCAAGCAGGAGACGCAATGCGTTCTCCTGTTGCTGGATGCTCTGTTCGATTTGCGGAATTTGCGCGGCGGCGGTGTAGAGTAGCTCCTCGGCCTGCCGCAAGTCCGACAGGGGCACGGACCCTCCATGCTCGAGCCGGGATGTCAGGTCTACGGATTCCTGGCGCGTCTTCAGCGTATCCCGCGCGATCTCCAATTGCCAGTCGAGCGCGCGCAACTCGATATACGTGGTGGCGACCTGCTGTACGATCGACAGGCGCACGGCCCGCTGCGCCCATGTCTGCGCCAGCAACTGGGCGCGCGCAGACTCCGTCTGTCTGCGGTAGAGTCCCCAGAAATCCGGCGTCCACGAGCCCGAGACACTGAAACTGCCGAACGCCAGCGGACTGCCGATGGATTGCCCCAGGGAAGCGGGCAGGTCCGCGCCCGCGCCCGTGCCACCCACGCTGACCTGAGGGAAAGCCTGCGCGCGCACGATCTTAACCTGCGCCTGCTGCTCCAATACGTGTTGCGCGGCGATGCGAAGGTCGTAATTGTTGGCCAGCGCCGTCCGGATCAGTTCCTGCATTTCGGGTTCAGGAAATACCTGTTGCCAGCTTTTGTCGGCCAGCGAACTTCCGGTGTCCGGCGCCTGCGTGTTATCTGCGCCGCGATAGGTTGGCGCGGCGGGAGCTTGTGGACGCTTGTAATTCGGACCTACCGTGCAGCCGGGCAGTATGAGAAGAGCCGCGCCGCCGGAGATTGCGGCGAGAATGCGGTTTGAGATGGAGGCGCTCATGCTGGTCCTCCCTCGGGTTCCGGCGAATGGGACGAATCCATCGTGAGTCCCCGTCCGCCCCGCACCAGCCTGTGCGATAGGTATTCGACCACGGCGAAGCTGACCGGAATCATCAGAATGCCGATCAACGTGGCCAGCGTCATGCCGCCGATTACCACCGTTCCCAAGATTCGTCGCGATGTGGCGCCCGAACCGCTGGCCGTCCACAACGGCAGACAACCGAAGATGAATGCCAGGGCGGTCATCACGATGGGGCGAAAGCGCAGCCGCGCGGCATGCAAGGCCGCCCCCGAAATACTCTGTCCGGCGCGGTAATTCACCACCGCGAACTCTACAATCAGGATGGCATTCTTGGCGGAGAGGCCGATCAGCATAATTAAGCCGATAGTGGCGAAAATGTCGTTCTCCAGGGAGCGCAGGTTCAGCGCCAGGTACGCGCCGAGGATGGCTACGGGAGTACTCAGCAGAACGCTGAACGGCAGGGTCCAGCTTTCATAGAGAGCCGCCAGGATCAGGAATACGAACAGCAGCGAAAGACCGAACACCATCCAGGCTGGAATGCCCTCGGCGGCGCGCTGTTCCTGAAAGCTCATGCCCTGATACGAGAAGCCCATGCTCTCCGGCATGCTCGCATGAAAGACTTCTTCGAGGGCGGCGCGCACCTGGCCGGAGCTGTAGCCCGGCGCGCCGGAGATGTTGAGTTGCGCGGCATTATACTCGTTAAACCGCAGGATGAACTCCGGCCCGGTGATCTGGCGGATGGTCACCAGCGAACCTAGCGGTACGCGGCTGCCATTCGCGCTTTGCACATAAAACTGGTTGATGTTCTGGATGTTGGTGCGCGTATCGCCTTCAGCTTCCACATAAGTCTGCCATTGGCGGCCGAACCGGTTGAAATAGTTCACCAGGTAGCCGCCCATGAAGGTCTGCATGGTGGTGTAAATACTGTTCAAGTCCACCTGCTGCGCAAACGCCTTTTCCTTGTCCACATCGGCATAGAGCTGCGGTACGGCCGGCAGATACGACGGGATCGCCGCGCCGATCTCCGGACGCTTCGACAGCGCGCCCAGGTAAGCGAACAAATTCCGCGTCAGAAAGGTTGGATCGTCATTGCCCGACCGGTCTTGCAGAATCATGGTGACGCCGCCCGAGGTGCCGATGCCAGGAATGGCGGGCGGCGGAAAGGAGAACGCCAGGCCGTCGGACACACCCGCCAGTTGCCGCTGCACGCTCGCCTCGATCGCCCAGATCTGTTCCGCTTTAGACTTGCGCTGCTCCCAGGGTTTCAGCGATACGAAAAAGAACGCCGTATTGGTGCTTTGGGTCTGGGTGAGCAGGCTGAAGCCGTCCACGGCCACTACGCCCTCGATTCCGGGGGTCTTCAGAAGGGCGCTTGAGACGCGCTGCGCCGCTTCGTCTGTCCGCTGCAGGGAGGCCGCATCCGGCAGTTGTAGCGCGACGAAGAGATATCCCTGGTCCTCCTGCGGGATGAAGCCGGCCGGAGCGCGCTCACCCATAAATACTGCCAGTACGGCGATCGCCAGCAGAACCAGCATGGTCACCGCCGACTTGTGCAGCAGCACATTCGAAGTCGCGACGTACTTCTCCTGGGTGGATCCAAACACGCGGTTGAACAGGTCGAAGAAGCGCGCCAGCGGCCCGCGCCGGCGGGTATGATCCTTGGGCTTCAGCAGCAGCGCCGCCAGCGCCGGGCTCAGCGTAAGCGCGTTGAATGCGGAGATCAGAACCGACACCGCGATGGTGATGGCGAATTGCTGATAGAGCCGGCCGGTGATGCCTGGGACCGCGGCTGTGGGAATAAAGACGGCCGCCAAAATCAATGCGATGGCCACCACCGGGCCGCCCACCTGTTCCATGGCTTGGATGGTGGCCTCCCGCGGAGCCATGCCCTGTTCGATCAAATGCTCCACGGCTTCCACCACGATGATGGCATCGTCCACGACCAGCCCGATCGCCAGCACCAGGCCGAAGAGCGAGAGGGTGTTGATCGAGAACCCCAGCACCGGAAACAGAATGAAGGTCCCGATCAACGAAACCGGCACCGCCATCAAGGGGATGATCGTCGGCCGCCAGCCTTGCAGGAAAATGTAGACCACCAGGATAACCAGCGCCAGCGCGATCCCCAGCGTCAGAATAATCTCGTGTATGCCCGCGGTCACGGCCCTGGTGGTGTCCAGCGGCACGTCATACCGCATACCGGCCGGAAAGTTGACGGCCAATTGCTTCAGGCGATTGTTAACCGCGGCGGCCGTGGCCACCGCGTTCGATCCGGGAAGCTGATAGACCGCCATCATGCCGGCGGGTGCGCCGTTGTAACGCGCCGACAGATTGTAGACCTGCGTGCCAAGTTCCACGCGCGCGACATCCCGCAGATACAAAACGGACCCATCCGGGTTCGCGCGAATGACGATTTTGCCGAATTCTTCCGGCGTGACCAGGCGGCCCTGCGTGCGCACCGTGTAGGTAAACTGCTGTCCCGCGGGAACGGGCTCGCCGCCAATCTGGCCCGCCGGATTCACGTTGTTCTGGGTCTGTAGCGCGTTGATAATCTGGATGGCGGTGACGCCCAGCTTGGCCAACTGGTCCGGCTTAACCCACACGCGCAGCGCATACTGGCCGCCGAAGATCTGGACGCGTGAGACGCCCGGCACGCGTGTCAGCTCGTCCTGCAGATTGATGATGGCGTAATTCGTCAGGAAGTCCGCTCCGTAACGATTGCCCGGCGATGACAATCCGATGAGCATCAGCGGTGAAGTCAGCGATTTCTGTACGGTCAGGCCGGCCGCAGTCACCTGCGCCGGGAGTTGTGCCTGCGCTTGCGCTACGCGAAGCTGCGAAAGCACCTGGTCGGTATCCGGATTGGTCTTGACGTCGAAGTCCACGTACACGGTGGCCTGGCCGTTGTTGGCGTTCACCGAGTACATGTAGAGCATATTGTCCACGCCGTTCATCTGCTGCTCGATCGGCGTGGAGACCGCCTGCTCGAGCGTCTTGGCGTCCGCGCCGGCATAGATCGCCTGCACTTGAATCTCGGGCGGAACAATGTCCGGGTACTGCGAGGTCGGCAGAGTCAACAGCGAGACCACGCCGATAATCACCGTGAGGATGGCGATGACGATGGCCACAATGGGCCTGCGGATAAAGAATTTGGACATGGGCTAAGGCCTGGCCGTCTCGCCCGTGGTGGAGGTGGAGGCAGTCTTCGGCGGGCTTGCATGCGGACTGACCGGCGCGCCGTCCTTCAGTTTCTGGAGGTTGTCGGTGATCACCGTTGTGCCGGCGCCGAGTCCGCTCTCCACAATCCAGTCTTTGCCAAACTGCGGACCTAACCGGACGTTGACGATGTGGACCCGGTTGTCCGCGCCGACCGTGTCCACCTGCTGGATGCCCTGTAATTCCTGGACCGCAATTTGTGGGACCAGAATCGCCCCGCGGCGAACCTCGGTCGTGGCGGTAACCCGGCCGAATTGGCCCGGCCGCAACAAGCCGCCTGGGTTGGGAAAGGCCGCGGCGATCCGAATCGCCCCGGTCTGCTGATTCATTTGCCGGTCGACAAAGGCTATTTGTCCCTTGTGCGGGTATACCTGTCCGTTTGAGAGCGTGAGCGAAAGCGGCAGGCTGGAAGAGGCACGCAGAAGATCTCCGCCGGCCTGGCGGGCGCGGGCGGTGAGGGCCAGGTACTCGTTGTCGCTGATCGAGAAGTAGACTTTGATCGGATCCAGTTGGGAGACGGAGGTCAACACGGATTGTGGGCCCACCAGGTTGCCGACCTGGGTGGCCGCCTGACCTGCGACCCCGCCGATGAGCGAGCGCACCTCGGTAAATCCCAGGTTGAGTTTCGCGGTGCTCACAGCGGCCTGCGCAGCGGTGACATTGGCGCGCGCCGCGTTCACCGCCGCCTGCGCCGAACCGACGGATGCCCGCGCTTGCTCCGCCTGTTGTTTCTCGGTATCGAGCTGGCTCTGCGCGATGGCGCGAGCTTGCGCCAACGGCGTGTCGCGCTTTACGTTAATCTCCGCCAGTTCCAGTTGCGCCTGCGTCTGCTTCACCTGGCCCTCGGCTTGCACCACCTGAGCTTGGGCTTGGTTCAGTTGTCCCTCCGCTTGATCGACAGTGGCTTGAAACGGCCGCGGATCGATTTCAAACAGAACTTGACCTTTCGAGACAAAGGAACCCTCGCGATAATCCTGCCGGACGAGATATCCGCTCACCTGCGGCTGAATCTGTGCGTTTACGTACCCGTCCAGAGTGGCTACCCAGTCGCCCGTGATCGGGACGTCGGCCTCACGCACCTGGACTACGGACACAGGAAGCGGGCCCATCGACGGCCCAGGCGCCGCAGCCCCGCTCTTGCCGCAGCCTGACAACGCCCACAGGGTGAAGCAAAGAATCGGCAAAATCGCGTTTTGGTGCGCCGGCCCCCGGAATGGTCGTTTGATTGCTTTGTCCAACAGCCCCTCCCAAAATGCGGATTCTGAAAAATATACACCCATGTATCTTTTGTGAGATTCTGAGAGTGCCATGAACGCTTCAAAAAAAGCCGTCGGCGCAGTGCCGGGTCTGGCCAAGAAGCAAGGGCGCGCAATCTTAACCAGGACGCAATTGACCGATGCGGCGCGCCGCATCTTCGCCCGCAACGGATTCGAAATTTCGAGCGTGGAAGAGATTGCCGCGGCGGCCGGCAAGACACGCGGCGCCTTCTATGCGAATTTCAAGGACAAGGAAGACGTCTTCTTCGCCATTTTCGAAGAAGATCTTTCGCGCGACCGGGAGCAGGTAAGCCTGCACCTGAGCGAGGCCTCTTCCCGCGAAGAGCGCATCGAAGCTTTGGCGCTGCATCTGCGTGTGGTGATCAAAGACCGGCCGCGCATGCGGCTGGCGCTCGAGTTTAAGCAGTACGCCATCCGCCATCCCCGCCGGCAGAAGCGCCTGGCGGATCTGCATGCCTCGATGTGCGCGCGATGTATGGAAGCGGATCTGAATCGGCTGCTTCCGGAATTCGCCCGCGCCGGTCCGGATCGCAAGCGCACGCAGTCCGCCCAGATCGGGGCAATCCTGGATGGGTTGGCTTTGAACTGCATGTTTGACGCCGGCAGCCTGAGCGAAGAGCAGGTGCTGCGGCTGATCCAGGCTAATCTGCGCGTGGTCTTGGGAGTTGAATAGCGGAAGCTCCGATTCGTAGTATACTGCCCCTGAAGTCTGCGCTGCGAGGTGCCTGATGAATATACGTTTCGTGGTGTTGCCGGCCTTTGTATCGTTGGCGGCTTTCACCGCCTTCGCCCAGGAGACGCGCTCCTCTACCCGTCTCACTAACGATCATTACCTGGACTTCGAGCGCGTCAGCAACGCGCAGATCTCGCCCGATGGCGCGCGCATTGTCTACACGCGCCAGCAGGTCAACAAAATCGAGGACCGATGGGATTCCTCTCTCTGGATCATGAACGCGGATGGCAGCCAGCATCGGTTCCTGACAAAAGGATCCAATCCGCGCTGGTCCGCCGATGGAAAACGTATTCTGTACATCGCCGACGGAGAGCCGCGCGGTCCGCAGATCTTTGTTCGCTGGATCGATACCGACGGCCCCGCCACCCAGGTTACTCGCGCGACCGACAAAGTCGCCGACGCGCGCTGGTCGCCGGATGGCAAGTCGATCGCGTTCTCCATGTTCGTGCCTGAAAAGGACACGTGGAAGGTGAGCATGCCCGCCGCGCCCGAAGGCGCGCACTGGACGGCCACGCCGCGCGTAGTGGAGAGCTTGCACTACCGGCAGGATCAGGTGGGTTTCCTCGAAGACGGGCATACCCATCTGTTCGTGGTTTCGGCCGATGGCGGCGCTCCCCGCCAGATTACCAACGCCAAGTGGAGCGCGGGATCCGGTGAGTTGCGCGGCGCCGTTCTGATGGACTGGACGCCGGACAGCAAGGCCATCGTGTTCGAAGCCGACCGTACCGCGGAAGCCGATCTGCATTATCACAACTCGCAACTCCTGGTAGCCGAGATTGCTACGGGAGCGATGCGGGAACTGGTTGCGACCCCCGGCGCCTGGAGCCGCCCGGCGGTGTCGCCCGATGGCAGTACGGTAGCCTTCACCGGTTACCCGGAATCGAAGCATACGCACTCGGTGGCGGATCTGTATGTGATCCCGTTCGCGGGCGGTGAAATGCGGAAGATCGGCGGCAACTACGACCGCGACCCGCTCAATCTCCGCTGGTCCGCCGATTCGGCGGGCATATACTTTGACGCCGAAGATCACGGCGCCCGCAATGTCCAATATGCGGCCATGGCGGGCGGCGGCGTGCAGCCGGTCACCACCGGCGCGCATGTGCTCAGCATGGATTCGGTCTCGAGCGACCTGGTGGCGGCAGGCACGCTGACCGATCCGGACAATCCGCCCGATGTGGTGCGCTACAACTTGCGCCGGCCCGCGGAGATCGCCAAGCTGACCAGCGTGAACGCGGGATTGTTAGCCGGCATGCACCTGGCGAAAACGGAAGAAATCGACTTCGCTTCGAGCGGCGGCGCGAAAGTGCAGGGCTGGGTAGTGAAGCCGCCCGATTTCGATGCCTCGAAGAAGTATCCGCTCATCCTCGAAATCCATGGCGGGCCTTTTGCCATGTACAGCGTGGCCTTCAACTACATGTTCCAGAACTTCGCCGCCAACGATTTCGTGGTTCTCTATCTGAACCCGCGCGGCAGCACCGGATACGGCACGGCCTTCTCCGGCGGGATCGATCACAACTATCCCGGTCCCGACTACGACGACCTGATGGCCGGGGTAGATGCCACCATTGCCAAGGGCTTCATCGACACCACGCGCATGGCCGTCTCGGGCTGCAGCGGCGGCGGCGTGCTTTCGAGTTGGGTGATCGGCCACACCGATCGCTTCGCGGCGGCCGCGGTACGCTGCCCTGTGATCGACTGGCTCAGCATGAGCGGCAATACCGACATTCCCCTGTTCACGTACAGCTTCTTCCAGAAGCCGTTCTGGGAAGACCCGAGCGACTGGCTGGCGCACTCATCGGTGATGACCGTGGGAAAGGTGACCACGCCCACGCTGCTGATGACGGGCGTGCTCGATCGCCGCACGCCCATGCCGCAAACCGAGGAATACTATGCGGCGCTCAAGGTTCGCGGCGTGCCGGTGAAGCTGCTGCAGTTCGAAGGGGAATACCACGGGACGGCCTCGAAACCGTCGAACTTCATGCGCACGCAGCTCTACATGATGAGCTGGTTCAAGAAATGGACGCGCACGCCGGATGGCAAATCCATTCCCGCACCCGCGGCCGGCGCCGGCCAGAGCGATGGCGTGCACTCCTTCTGATGGCCATGCAGCGCTCCGCGATTACGTTCTTGATGACGACCCTTTCCTTCGCCGTACAGGCGCACGCCGCGGATTGGCCGCGCTTCCGCGGCCCGAATGGCAGCGGGGTCGCCGAAACCTCGCCGCTGCCGGATAGCATCGGGCCCGGCAAGCATGTTCTGTGGAAGACCGCCTTGCCGCCCGGCCATTCTTCTCCGGTGATCAGCGGCGATCGTATTTTCCTTACGGCGTTCGAAGGCGAGAAGTTGCTCACGATCGCTCTCGATCGCGCCAGCGGCAAGATTCTGTGGCAGCGCGAATCTCCGCGCGAACGGCATGAGAAGCTCGACCGGCAGAATAGTCCGGCATCGCCGACGCCGGTGGCGGACGGCCGCAACGTCTACGTCTTTTTTCCGGATTACGGGCTGCTCTCCTATACCTTCGCGGGCAAGGAGCGTTGGCGCACCCCGCTGGGGCCGTTCGACAACATGTATGGCATGGGTGTGTCGCCGATTCTGGCGGGCGACAAGGTGGTATTGATCTGCGACCAACTGCACAACTCGTTTGCCGCCGCGTTTGCGCAAGCCGATGGCAAGGCGGCCTGGAAGACGCCACGGCCGGAAGCTCTCAGCGGACATTCCACGCCGATTGTGTACCGGCCGCAGGGCGCCGGTATTCAGATCATTGCGCCCGGTTCGTTCCGGCTGGATGCCTACGATCTGGCGACAGGCAAAAGCGTATGGTGGGTGAACGGTCTCGCGTCGGAGATGAAATCGGTGCCGGTGCTCGACGGCGACACGGTTTATGTCAACGGCTTCAATTCGCCGTTCAACGATCCGGGTAAGCATATCGAGATTCCGGCGTTTGCTGATGCGCTGGCGAAATACGATACCAACCACGATGGCGCGCTGCAGCAAGCGGAGCTTCCCGAGGGCCCCATGCGCGCTTATTTCGAGTTTGAAGACACCAACCACGACGGAAAACTGGACGAGCCCGAATGGAAATCTTTCCAGGCGGTGATGGCCGCGGAAAACGGCCTGCTGGCGCTCAATGCCGGCGGCGCGGGCGACGTCACCGCTAAGGCGCTGCGATGGAAATATCAGCGATTGATCCCGCAACTCCCTTCCACGCTTCTCTATCGCGGAGTGATCTACATGATCAACGATGGCGGTATTCTTACCACCATCGATCCGGCCAACGGGCAGCCGTTTAAGCAGGGCCGGCTACGAGGGGCGGTGGACAAGTATTATGCATCGCCCGTGGCGGCCGATGGGAAGGTGTTCTTCGTCGGCAATTCCGGCGTGGTCACGATCATGAAGGCCGGTCCGGATCAGGAAATCCTCTCGGTGAACGAACTGGACGACGAGTGCTTTGCGACTCCGGCTATTGCGGATGGGCGCGTCTACATTCGCACGCGCGGGATGCTTTATTGCTTCGGTCTGTAATCTCCCTTGAACAGCCACAAGGCGCCAACCTTCTCAGCAGGCGGCCTTTGCTCCCACCACGGCTTAAACGAAAGCCTCAGTGTTTTGGCGATGGTCGGGCTGATGGCGTTCCAGCCTGTGCCCGGAGAATATGCGCCCACCAGTTTCACGGGCGGCAGGCCGTAATACCGGCGGATGGCATCCTCGGTGGCTAAGGGCAGCGTCAGCGGTTCGATCAGGAGCACGGAAATCTCTTTCACGCCCAACTGCTGCAAACGCCGCCCCAGGCGCTTGGTATCCTGCCCCCAATCGAGATTGGAGTCCACCAGGATTTTGGACGGATCGCGGCCGGCGAACTCGTTGAAGTATGAAAGATAATCCGGATGGCAAACCGCTCCCGTGGCGGCGCACACGCCAAACGCTCTAAGCCCACGGCGGCGAGAATCGAAAGACCGATATACACAGGCAGTGTGTGCCGGACCCCGATGTCGAGGTTGCCGGTCATGGCCGGAATCAGGACTCCCAGTGCAGCCACGCCTTGGCGGTGAGCCGACGGCAACTGACGTATATGCCGGAACCTGCCAACAGCAAGAACGCGACAGGCGTTTTCACGGCCAGTGCGATCGGGAAATAATACCACCACCCGTTGACGCTGAAGTGTCCCAGCAGATAGGCAGGATGCCCGCGCCGGTTATGGGCTTGCGCGACCAGCAGGCCGTCGAAGAACTCCGGCGCAGGCAACCTGATGTTCCATCCGGGAACTTTTCCGAAAGAGAACCAGTATCCGGCCCAGATAACCAGCGCGCCTATGCAGACGGCGAAGCCAAAAATCGCGGCGCGCTCACGGAGCAGAGCCACGATTCTAAGAAGTCCCGGCCGCTCGGCCGCAAGATAGAACAGCAGCGCCAATACGGCAACCGCCGGCAGATAGAGCAACGTTGTGAACTTGGCGAGCACCGCGAATGCCACGGCCGCCCCCAGCAAGGCCGCGCGTTTCCAGCCAGGCGACGCGGCCCACAAGATCAGCGCAAGGAAAGCCGCGCCCAAACAGCCTGTGAGCGGCATATCCGTACACGCGATACCGGCGTGCGCGAGCACCGGCGGCAATAGCGTAAACAAAGCCACGGCCAATGGCGCTACAGCGCCTGAAAAATACCGCCGGCACCAGAGGTAAACCACCGCGCATGCCAGCCAGAAAAAGGGCAGAATCCCAAGCCGCATGAGAGCCAGCGTGCGATCCGGGTTGGGCGAACGGAGAATGACATCCCTGCCTTCCAGGTTATAATTCTCTTCGCCCAAGGGCCTGACGCCGGCCAGCAAGGGGGGCAGCGCTATGGCCGCCCCCGCCAGGGGCGGTTGTTCGGTCAAATATCGATAAACGTGTTTCGTCAGATATTGGAGGCCGCAGGCAAAGTGACCCGGCTCGTCGATCGTGAAGCTGAAGACGCTATAGGTGCTGGCAATGCGAGCAGAAGCAATAGCAACAAAGACCAGTGCCACTGCGGCACTGCGCCTTTCCAGGAATCTCGAGATGGCGCAGGAAGCGGTCACTTAGCCTCGCCCGCAACGCCTGTATCCAGGCACCGGTTGCCCGCGATGGTGTTCGCCGCGAGCGAGACGCCCGGCGCGGCTTCGACGCAATGCTCGCGCATGCCGAAGCCGGCGACTTCATTGCCGGTAATGCGGTTGTGAAGGGTCCTGGCGGGGCGGGCGGCGCCGGGAACCAAGTAGATGCCGGCGCGCAGCAGGGCCGGGTCGCCGGCGCCGTAATCGCAGCGCGGCCGGGTGCGGTCGTTCGCGCACCGATCGCGATTGAGGTCCACAAACCGGTTGCCTGTCACGACCTGATTCGAGCCCATCAAATACAAACCGCCGTAACCCGCGCCATCTATCACATTGCCGGCGACGACTACGTTCGACGGCTCAAAATCCGGGTTCGCGTTATTGAAGACGATTCCGAACTGGGCCCAGGGATATTGGTCATAGGTTCCGTGGCTGATGCAGGCGTTGCCGCGGATCTCGCCGTCATGGAAGCCATCGAGATCCATGCACTTCCCATCGATATCTTCAAAATGGTTGCCGGCGTATACGGATTTATCTACGTTGCCCGCGGTATCGAGCGCCGCGGGAACCGCCCAATCCGCGATGGCCACCAATTCCGGCGGATACCCGATGCGCCGGCCGCTGTTGCCGCGCACGATGATGTTTGTGGCGTGCCCTATCTGGATGGCATCGCGCGCCACATCTTCGATGACATTGTCCTCAATGGTCCCGTTGGCGTTTCGCGGCGAGTGGTAGAACGAGTGCGTCCAGATGCCGTTGCCGCGCACGCGGCGGATGGCGCAGCGGCGCACTTCAAAATCATGGGTGCCTTCTTCCAGAAGAATGCCGCCGGAAGCGTTGTTGCGGCCGGATGGCAAGAGCGATCCGCAATCCTCGATGCGGACGGTCTCGATATGCACGCCGGACGAAGCGCTCACCAACAGCGGATAATTGGCCACCTCGGTAAACGAGACATCGTGAATGGAAAGACCCGCGGCGTTTTCGACGACGATGCCATTATTGCGGTAATAGCGCGCGAAAGGGGTGTCGGAGGTAGGCAGGCCGACAGGCTTTTCGAGCGCCGCGCGATTGCCGTCGATGCGAAAGCCGGTGAGGCGAAGATTGGCGGCTCCTTTCGAGTAAATCAGGGCGCGGCCTTGAAAATCGGGTGCGGCGCGAAGGGTGGAGCCGGCTGGATTGCCGCGGATTTCGAGGTTTTGAGCGCCTTCGGCGAGGGTTAACTCGCGATGCAGGGTCACGATTCCGGGGGGTAGTTTGAGGATGCCGGTGCGCTGGGAGACGTCGGGTGGATGGGAGCAAGAGGTGCATAGGAGCGCTAAAACCGAAAGACGCCGGCTGAAAGCCGGCTGCAGGCAGGATTGCCTGCCCCACAGCGGGGTTTTCATGTCAGACTACCTCGACCTGAACGGGCGCGAAGGCGCGGCGGCCCAGCAGCACGCCAATCGCATGGTGTCCTGGCGAGACAGTGTCCGGCAGGAAAATGTCGAATTCGTAGCGCTGCTGTACGGGATCGGTGCAGAAGGTTCTGGAGCCTATGGGGGCGCCATCGAAGAGCGCACGGAACTGCTCCGGATGGGTCACTTCTTCCATGGCCACCTTGATGGTGCGGCTGACAATACGCACGCCCGAGAGGAGGTTGACGCCGTCGGACACCGCGCAGATGCGCGGCACGGCGGGTCCCGGTGGGATGACGCGCATCCAGGCGGGCGCCGTCAGGGGGCGGCCGAGCCACAGCACTTCGACCGGCACAAGCCCCGTCCGGCAGCCGGCGGGCACCGCAGCATTCAACTGCACCATGCCGTCCCATTCCGGCGCGCTGAGGCAAGTCAGCACCGTCGGGACGCCGTCGATCCGTACTTCCAGGCCGATCAAATCGCAATCCCGCGGCGGATTATCGAGCCAGATGGCGGCAAAGGCCCGCGCGCCAGAGGCCGGCACCAGTTGGTCGCCGGTGAGCGCGTTGCTGATGGCCCGGACGCGCGTCGCGAGCCCGTCATCCGGGCGCAATCCGGCGCGCCACCCAGACGGCTGCTTGCACCACGTGGTCCACATATATTGGGTGGAAACGCCATCGAGCGCCAGCAGTTGGAAGTCGTGGCGCAGCACGAAGTCCACAATGTCCGCGGCTGGGATGCGCACACCTTCCCAGGTGGTATAGCGCGCGGAGGTTTCCGGCAGTCCGTTGATCTGGCACTTCAGAATGCCGCCGGGCTTCAACACGCGGCGGGCTTCCGCCAGGTAGCCCAGCACCACTTCGCGGCTGGGGATGTGCTGGAACACGGCGTAAGAGTACACGAAATCGAAGGCCGAGTCCGCGAACATGGAGAGATCGGATTTCTCCGTGTGGTAGACATGCGCGTGCGGAATGCCGCGCAGCCTCTCGGCGGCCAGACGGATCATCTCGTCGGAGATATCGATGCCGTGGATCTCCGCAAACTCGCTGCTGAGCGGCAGCATCAGGCGACCCGGCCCGCAGCCGATTTCGAGCGCCTTCAGGGCATGGGACGACGGATGCCCGGGCGGGCGCAGACGTTTCAACTCGCCGCGCATGGCGCGCACCACATCCGCCGCGGTAGCCAGAAATTCCGCGTCGTCCTGTTCGCGCCGCCCGAAGGCGACGTAATAATGCGGATCTTCGCGGGCCCGGTCGTTCCAGTCCTGGCGCATGCGGTCGAGCACATTGGAGTCGGCCATGCTACCCGGTATTCTATCCATAATGGCCATTGGTTTTCGAGAGGCGCATGGGCGCGCCACGGCGATCGCGGCCACGGCGGTGATTGTCTTCTACGTTTGGGCGGCCGCGCTGGGCGGCAATCCTTTCCGGCGAACCGGGATCAACGCAGGCTACTACGATCTGCTGACGAAGGGATTCCTGGCCCATCACCTGTATGCCGCGGTCGATCCCGTCCCCGAATTACTGGCGCTGCCCGACCCTTTCGATCCGGTAGCGAATGCCCGGTACAGAGTCAACGACCTGTCTCTCTATCGCGGTAAGTACTACCTATATTTCGGGCCGGTTCCGGTGTTGACGCTTCTGCTGCCCTGGCGCGCGATTACGGGCAAACCGCTGGGCGACGACGGGGCGGCGCTGATCTTTGCAACCGCCGGATACCTTTTCACGATTCTGCTGCTGTTTGGGTTGCTCAGCGCGAATGGCGTGCGTCCCAGCGGACTTCTTTGCGCCGCCGCGGCAGTTACCCTGGGGATGGGCCCATACGCCGCATCCGTTTTGCGGGACCCCGGCGTGTACGGAGTGGCCATCGCCGCCGGATACTGCTTCTTTGCCGCAGGCATGTATGTTTACGCGCGTGTGATGCTGGCAGACCGTCCGAAGCGTGGGCTGGCCGCGGCGGCGGGCCTGCTGATCGGTCTGGCGCCCGGATGCCGGCCGCAGTATGCGCAGGCCGCGGTGATTCTGTGCGCCTTTTATATTTGGCTGAAGCGGCCGCGGCGCGCGGCGATCTGGTTTTGCGCGCCGATCGCGATATGCGGGCTGTCGCTTATGGGTTATAACTTCGCCCGCTTCGGGAATCCACTGGAGTTCGGAACCTCTTACCAACTCACCGGCAGCGCCAGTACGCGCGGCGTCTCTTTGCATCCGGCGAATATCGCCGACGGTCTTTATTACCTGCTCTTGAGCCCTCCCGCTTGGCGGGATCAGTTCCCGTTCATCGCGCCGAGGTTCGTGGTGTCCACGCCGCGTTTCTTCGTGGAAAACGCAACCGGGCTGCTGGCGATCAGCCCCCTGGCGGCCGTGGGGCTGGTGTTGCCGGTCTGGATCGGAAGGTGGCTCAGGCGCGGCGGCGCGGGCCGGGCGACTGCGTTCGTGCTGGCCGCGTTTTACGCCGGGGCCGTCGCGGTGCTGCTGTTCATCTCGCTGACTGGTTTCTCGGCGGGCCGCTACCTGCTGGACTTTTCGCCCGCGTTGTTGGCGATTGCTATGTTTGGGTGGCTCGGATGGGCGCCATCTCAGGCATGGCTGCGGCGGGGCGTGGCGGGGGCAATCGTCGCCGGGAGCGCCTGGACCGCGGTCGCGGGAGTTGCCCTTAGCGTGGGTTATAACGACCTTCTGCGGGACCGCTCGCCAGGCTTGTATCGCACGCTGGCGCGATGGTCGGGCCGGAGCGACGGGAGTATCCGGCTGCCTGTGGATGGGTTGACGCTGACCGCGGCGGTGCGCTTTCCCGCGCAACCGGGTGGCATGCGGGAAGGGCTGCTGGTGAGCGGGCGGCCGGGCGGCGAAGACTGTCTTTTTGTGGAGTATATGGGTGGGAACGAAGTGCGCTTTGGATCCGATAAGGCGGTTGTGGGGGTGACGACCGGCCCGCGGGTGGCGATCGAACCGGGGCGCGAATACCGGCTGGACGTTTGGTACAGCGGCACGGGCCGGCGACTGGTGGTCAGTCTGGATGGCGTGACCCGGTGGAACACTCCGGCGGACTTCTATCCAACCTCTCGCGACGAGATCGCGTTTGGGCGCGGTGCGCCCGGGATGCCAGGCGTTCGCCCGTTTTCCGGCAGGTTGCGCGGGCCGGCGCAATTCAGTCTGTATGCCGCCGGCAGCCGCGCGACGGTATCCTATCCATAATGGCGATTGTCTTCAAGCAGGTGGTTTGCGCACCGCTCGCGGGCCTGGATGCAGTCGCGCCGGACGGCGCGATCATCGGCGTGATCGGCGAGAATGGCGCGGGAAAGAGCTGTCTGCTACGGCTGGCGACAGGGCTGCTGAAGCCGGCTTCGGGCTGGGTGGAAGCACCGACGCCGCGGCGACTGCTGGGTCCGGATGCGGGCCCGGGACTCGATCTGGATTTTTCGCCGGTCGCGGTGCTGGCCATTGAGCATACGCTGGCGCGGCAGGACGCGGTGGTCCGGCAGCGCGCCGCGATGTCGCTCGACCGCCTGCGGCGCGGCGGCACTACCGTGCTGCTGGTTTCGCACGAAGAAGACTTGCTGCGCCGGCTGTGCGATGAAATCTGGTGGCTGGATGGCGGCAAGCTGGCCGGCCGTGGAGATCCGGCGGCGCTGCTGCCCGCATACGATGAACACGTCGTGCGGCGGATCAGGGAGTGGGGCGAATCGGTCCCGGTGGCGTTGAATCCGCGGCTGCGGCGGGGCGACGGCCGCGCGGAAATCGCGAAGCTGGAACTAGTGGGCGAAATGGGCCAGCCGACCGCCGTCTTGCGCAGCGGCGAACTGGCGGTGGCGCGCGTCACGGTGCGCTTCCTGGATGCCGTGGCGGAGCCCGTGGTGGGGCTGCTGATCCGCAGCCGGGCCGGCATGAACGTCTACGGCACAAACACCGAGCTGGAAAACCTCAAGCTGGGGCCGCGAGCCGCGGGCGACGTACTGCATCTGAGCTTCGCCTTCCGCTGCGAACTGTGCTCGATGGAATATACGTTGACGGTGGCCTCGCACGACCCCGACGGCGTGGGGCACGACTGGCTGGACGACGCGATAGCGTTCGCGGTGGCGGACAGCCGCTACACGGCGGGAGTGGCCAATTTGCGGGCCACGGTGCGCATCGATCAGGGCATCTGAGGGCGGGCGGCGGCGAGCATGCGGGCTACCCAATCGGCGTGGGGGATTCCGGAATCCGCTAGCGCTTTTAGCTCTTTGTCCAGGTTGTAGTCCACGCGGCGGATGGCAGGCGCGCAGCCATCGAGCAGAAGGTAGGCGGCACGGCGGTCGCCATCGTAGGAAAGGCCGACGCTGCCGGTGTTGGCGACCGTGATTCCGGCAACGTTGCGGATGAATGGTTGATGGATATGCGCATAGACGGCGAGCGGTTGGCCGAGGGGCGCGTAGAGGGTTTCCAGTTCGGCATCGCCGGCCGAGGGCGCGGGCGCTCGCCAGCAAGTTTCGGGGCTGGCGTGTACCAGCGCCATGGGCCCGTGCATTTGAGTGCGCGGGAGCGCGCGCAGCCAGGCCAGGCGGTCTTCCCCTAGAGCTTCGCGCGCGGCGGCGGCCATTTCCGCGAGGGCGGTCCAAAGGGAATGGAGGTGCGGCGACTGCGCGGCAAAGGCGGTGAGCGATTCGGGCTGAAAGAGCATCTCGTCAGTGTTGCCGGCGACGCCGGGCCAGCCGAGATCGCGGATGCGGTCCACGATTTCCACAGGGCTCGAGCCGCTGTCGGCCAGGTCGCCACCGTGGAGGACCAAGTCGGGAGATGTCTCGCGGAGATCGGCCAGGACCGCTTCGAATGCGGTGCGGTTGCCGTGGATGTCGGAGACGATGGCGATGCGCATGGGCCTTTAGCCATAGTATGCGCGCAGGCTTCCCGCCGCGTTGTGCATTTTTGTGCACGATTTCGCGGTTGAAAAGCGTCTGCAGGATTTGGCCGAAGGAAGCCAATGCCGTCGCGAGAATCCGGTAGTGTGTTTCATTTGTTCTAGTTACCTCTGATACGCCGGGTGATATTGGCTTCACTTCGTAAAAATCCCGGCGACTCTCCTTGCGGGGGAGACGGGCCGGGCGCCGGTGGGCCGAGCTCGATTGCGCCAGGCGATATTGGCTTCACTTCGTAAAAATGTCGGGCCGCTTTCCTTGCGTGGGAGCGGCCGGAGTT
Source organism: Bryobacteraceae bacterium (assembly GCA_050011755.1). Lineage (GTDB taxonomy): Bacteria > Acidobacteriota > Terriglobia > Bryobacterales > Bryobacteraceae > Bog-159. The sequence goes on from JBEKIM010000011.1 coordinate 18,665, forward strand.
AATTTGGCCGAACGAAGCCAGGGTTTCTGCGTCCGGGCCGGTGCCGTGGGCGCGTTGCTCGGTGCTTATCGGAGATTTGCATTAGAAAGTCCCCTTCGATTTCATTCTAGTGCGCGAGGGAGGGCGAATCCGGCGATCCGGCGGTCGGCTAAGCGGTAAGTGATTCGATTACCGGGCGATGTGGGGCGGGAGACTATTTTGGAAACGCGTCACCGGCAAAATCTAAGGCGTATAGTTTACGGCGAACTCATTGTGTATTTGGTTGGGGTTGTAGCCGGAATAAATGACGATCGCATTGCCGAGCGAGTCCACGGCGGCGGCTTCCGGCGACATTTCGGTGTTTCCCGGCCGTGAAACGGCGGCCGGATCGCTCCAGGCGGCGGCAGTGGTGGCTCTGACGACGGCGTGAATTTGCGGCGTGGCGCTACTCTCCAGCCAAACGGCCAGCGCCGCGCCGTTCGGCGCGAGAGCGAAATATATCTGGCTGACGCTGGTGTCGCTACCCAAAAACTCGGGCGCCGACCAGGTGTTGCCGGTTATCGTGCCGCTCACCGCCAACGCCTGCGACGTGGAGAATCCGATGAGTTCGTAGACCATGGTCACGTTGCCCGCGTTGTCGCTTGCCAGATCGGAAACAATGGTGATGTTCTGCGGATCGACCACCGTGTTGAACGAGCTCCAAGCGCCGCCGCCGGCGCCCTGGGTGGAGGAGATATAGGCGCCTGAACCGCTGAATGCGACCAGGATCGCCCGCCCGGTGGAATCGATGGCGGCGCGCGCATCGTGCGAATTATCGTCGGGACCCTGCAGGGCGTGCGAGTCCGCCCAGGTTCCGGCGGCCGCATTCTGCCGGGCGGCGTGCAAGACATAGTTGCTCAGCGAACAGAAACCATCGCTGCAAACGGCGGTGTAGGATTCCCAGGTCACAATCGCCGCGCCAGCCAGGCCGATTGCCACATGATCGGCGGTGATATGCACGCCGGTGGCGACTGTTTGGGGAGATGTCCAGGCTTGGCCGGCAGGCCGCAGTACCGCAAAAACGAAACTTTGGGCGGCGGTTGGCCCGCCAACCGTCCATGCGACGACGGCATCGCCATTCGCATTCATTGCGAAAATCGGGCCGGACGCGCCGGAGACCAGAAGCTGCGCCGGATTCCATTTCGAATCCGGTGGACGATCGGCGGTCCACACGCCGTCGGAATCGGTCCATACGGCGGTGGCGAAGCCTTTCGCGCTGGTACGCAAGGCCGGGAAAACGTAGACGGTTTGGAGTCCGAGCGGTCCTGGGGAAACCTGAGTGACGTGTCCCCAATTGCCGGCGGCCGGTCTGGGGCGCGACCAGAGGCGGTCCATGGTGGTGCGCTCATCCCAGATGGCGAGCGAAGATCCGTTCTCGTCGATGGCCGCGGCCGACTCCGAACCCTGGCCTCCCGCGCTCAGTACGACGGGTGTGGTCCAGGTGCCGGTCTGAGCGGAGGCTGCGGCCAGGAAGGTTGTTGCGATGTAAATCAAGCGCATGTTTTGGTCCTTCCAAGATGATAAGCGGAGGGGGGTGTGACGAAGTGTGAATTGTGGGCGGGGCGGTGTGAACTTCGATACTTGGTGAGTTTTCGGCAAGCGTGCGTTATGTCGAGTAGCTTGGCCTGTTAAGGTCCAATTCGGAGGTCTGCCAACGTATTTTGGCAGAAAGCGAGAACTGCAAGCTCAGATCCAAGGTTGATCCCGAAAGAAGCGGTCAAGTCAAATGACGTGCGCGACGCCGGGAACCCTGCGTAGGGCAGCGACGCTGGCCCAACTCAGCGCCAGCGCGCCGAGAAACACAATGCTTCCCTTTGCCAACCCGGCTAGAGGGGCTCGCAGCAGGGAGTACTGCAGCCAGATCACGAAGAGATAGTGGACTAAGTATATTCCGTAAGCGTTTTCGCAAAGACTATCCATAACCCTGACGCGCGTGCCACCAAACCGAAGGAACATCGCAAGCACCCAGAGCGTCGCTGCGGTGCATGACAGCACCCATGCCATGGCGGCAACGAGTTCCCACCAGGGCGGCGCCGTGGACCGAATCGCCGGATGGGTAACAACAACCAGTACCCCAAATGCGGCCGAAGCCCAACCCAGCCATCTCAGCCAGTTCTGTGCCAACGCTCCCTCCGGCGCAATCACACCGCGATTAATCCCGTAAGCGCCGGTAAAGAGGCCGGCAAAGAACCAGACTGCGTAGTGCGGCAACCGGCTCGTCTGGAACATGAATGGCCCGCACGCCGTCCAGCGCACAGGACCGAAGGCGAGCACCATTGGGACATAGGCGATTCCGGAAACGGCCGTCAGCGTCCAGAAAAACCTCGCCGGACTGCTGAACAGGCGAGAATACCAGCGGCTGGGCCGGTCGCCCCACTTCGGCATCATGAGGAAGAATCCTGCAGCGAGGCAATCGAACACCAGCAGAATCCAGATGAACCATGCGGGTCCAGACGGCCATTCGCCGAGCGAAAACCACTGTCGGAGGAAGGTCTTGAGAGGCGGACCGCCAGCGGTGGCCAGATACGTCGGATAGTAAGCGGCAGGTGCCAGAAAAGCAACGGCAACCGCGAACGGTAAGCCCAGTCGTGTCGCCCGATCGCGTCCGAATCGCGCAATGCCTTTCCGCTGCAGACTGTTCCATACGAACAGCCCGGACAAGAAAAACATGAGGGGCATTCCGAAGGGGTCGGTAAACCCGACAATCGGATCGAAGCCAGCCCAGCGCCGGCCGTCTACTATGGGATATGCCCTCCAAAGGCCCGACCTCGTCCCAAACAGGATTTGCAGGGGCACGAAAGAGCAGTACGCCAAGATTGAGTGGACTGCGACCACGACGACGATGATGGCCGAGCGAAGATACCCGATGGCAATGCTGTAATTTGCGTTCCTGGCAGGTTCAGACCGGGTTATTGGTACCGGACCTTTCATGAATTGGCACCATCGCATTCCGCGTCTTGGAGGAAGTCCTGCGCACCAATGATATCGCGTGACTTGGTCGCCAGATCGATGTCATACGTTACGAAGCGAGAGAGGCCGCCTCGGGTCGCATCCCTGCGGAGCCCTATCCTCCGCCCAGGTAAAGCCAGTATAAATCACATCCAACTGTACTGCCAAAGAAAGCCACCGAAAAACTCTTGCCGAAACCGTCGCTGGTGAGGTAAAACTAATGGAGTCCTGGCTGCGCTCAACTGGCCGGTTTTGAGGTGTCCCCCGAGGTCACGATCAGCCGCTCCTCAGCGACTGACTGAACTTAACAGGACGGCCTAGCCGGCGTCACGCACGCTTGCCGAAAGGTCACATACTTGGCCAGCAGCTTTTTAGTGCGGGCCGTTCTGGTGCGATGGATGCAGACGAAGGAACCGGCTGAAAGCCGGCTTGGTCCAACCAAAAGTCCAAACTTCTGCGCGGCCTGCGCAAACAAGTCGAACGATTTCCGTTTTAGTGAGTAACGATCGATTCGGAGAGCGATGGAACATGTTTGGAGATCAGATATTGCAGCGTCCATCCGATGTCTTTTGCCTGTGCTATCAAAACGCCGATAAAGGCATCCGGGTCGAGATGATACTGGTGTCTCATAAAGGCATCCGCGGTCAAGCATTCCAGGTTATAGGGCGACAGGGCGCCTTTCGGAAAGTGCTTCACATTGTCGCTCACGATTGAATGGGCGCCGCATTTTACCGCAGCCGCGAGCACATGCCTGTCCTTAGAATCGTTCGTCATCGAGGGAATCAGGTTCTCGTATCCCGTGACGATGGCGTCCGGGAAAGTGCTCTCCATCATTCCGATTCTGCGTTGAGCCTGTTCGCCCGAATATCCAAACCTTTTTGTTAACGTCTTGCGAACCTCTTGCAGAATGTCTGGAGACCATTTTGGCGTGTAAAAGGCAGGCTCCTCCGCCAATCGGAGAAGGGTGTCCATGATTGGCATCGGGGCCAAAACGCAAGCATCCAAGACCGCGACATACGCGCTAATTCTCATCGCCGGACATGGACGTCCTCTCGTAAATCCCTTCTTCGGCCTCCGCTTGCGCCAGTTCGCGAATGGCCTTATGTCGCTGCTCGTCCCTTTTGGCTCTGTATTGGAGCAAATCCTGTGCGTACATGCGACGGTGTGTTCCTACCATGTGGTATGGAATCTCGCCCTTCTCCAGTAGATTGACCAAGAACTGCCGGGAGACGCTGAGGATGGCCGCGGCCTCGATCGTCGTCAGTTTGGCCTGATTCTGGACGATCACGACGGACTTTCGTTCATTCAGAAGTCCGATCAATTCGACCAGAAACGAATAGAGCGAGTCTGGTAGCAGGCGAGCTTCCCCATTTGGCGCTACCAGCTTCGCCTTGCTTTTCCTGAATGCCAGGTATAACTCCTCAATCTCTCCACGGTCGCTAGCGGAGACTGGAAGCCGCCGATCCATGCGTGTAGGCCGCGAGGGGCTGTCCTGTCTTGCAGTGGCGTTCGGCATTGCTAAATCTTCCTCTTTTTGGGATATGCGCTATATCCGCTATATGCGCTACATGCACTACAAACGATTCTAGGCTGGAAATGGTCGCCAGTCAAGGCCGCTCGACACTTCCCCCGGATTGTGTAAATATGCGTTAGTGAATAAAACTTTAAAACAAGGTGCCGCCGTGGCCGCTTTTCCAATCTCCCGCCAACAAACTGCCCAAATCTCCACCCCGGGTCTGTGCCGCGACCTCGACCTCACCGACGACGAACTGGCCGGCCTGCTGGATATCGCTGAACTTCGATACTGGCCAGTGATGTCTTGGTAGGCCCGTCAAATCCTCGAAACCTCTCCCGAGCTAACCGAAAAGCCCCCACGCCCGCGCGGGCCGGAGTTGCTTCCGCAAGATCGTCGCAATGCGTAAGACTAAGGCTGGCGGAAGGCTACGCCGTGTGCAAGGTGAATGAGGGCGAGTCAAGGCCGCCTCTGTTGGATTTGCGTTTAGGTCCGTTATTGCCCCTGAAGGGTTGCCACTATCCGGCCAATACCGCCAATGACGCTTCCGGCGGCCTCATGGCCGTTAAGCGCAAAAGCCCTTGACACTCCCTTCTAATTGTGTAAATATACATTGTAGTGAATAAAAATTCACAACGAGGTGCCGCCGTGGCCGCTTTTCCGATATCCCGCCAGCAGACTACTCGAATCTCGGGCCCGGATCTGTGCCGCGACCTCGACCTCACCGACGACGAACTGGCCGGCCTGCTGGATATCGCGCTGGATATGAAGCAGTCGCCTCGCGCTTATGCGCACGCGCTCGATGGTAAGTCCATCGGCCTGCTCTTCGAGAAGGCTTCGCTGCGCACCCGCCTGACGTTCGAGTTGGCCATCAAGCAGTTGGGCGGCGACTCGGTCTTCACCGAGGGCCCCATCGGCGCGCGCGAGCCGGTTAAAGATATTGCCCGCAATCTGGACCGCTGGGTTCACGCCATCGTGGCGCGCACGTTTTCGCAGGACACCATCGAGCAATTGGCGCACTGGTCCGGCGTGCCGGTGATCAACGCTTTGAGCGATCTTTATCACCCTTGCCAGGTGCTGGCGGACATGCTCACGCTGAAGGAACGCTTCGGCGATCTGGCCGGCCTAAAAGTTGCGTTTTGCGGCGACGGGAACAACGTGGCGCACTCGCTGATGCTGACGTGCGCGCGGCTCGGGATCGATTTCGCCATTGCCACACCGTGCGGCTACGAGCCGAATCCGGAAATCGTGGCGCAGGCCGATGGACTCGCCGCAGTATCCGGCGCTACGCTGCAACTGACCGACGACCCCGCCGAGGCGGTGAACGGCGCGCATGCCGTCTACACGGATGTCTGGACCAGCATGGGGCAGGAGAAGGAAGCCGCCAAGCGGCGCAAAGCCTTCGCGGATTACCAGGTGAACGATGCGCTGTTCGCGCTGGCGCGGCCCGACGCGGTCTTCATGCATTGCCTGCCGGCGCATCGCGACGAAGAAGTCACCGATTCCGTCATCGAGCACAGCCGCTCGGTGGTTTTCGATCAAGCCGAAAACCGCCTGCACGCCCAAAAAGCGCTGCTGTTCATGATGTTGGGATAATCGCTTTATATGAACAAACCGAAGAAGGTGGCCCTGGCATACTCGGGCGGCCTGGATACCTCTGTCATCATTCCCTGGTTGAAGGAAAATTACGGCTGCGACGTGGTCGCGGTGTGCGGCGACATCGGGCAGGGCGCCGATGAACTGAGCGGGCTGGAAGCCAAGGCGCTGCGCACGGGCGCATCTGAAGTCTACGTGGAGGACATGCGCGAGGAGTTCGTCACCGAGTATCTGTGGAAGCTGGTGCGCTCCGGCGGCGTTTACGAGCACAAGTATCTGTTGGGCACTTCGGTGGCGCGTCCGCTGCTGGCGAAGAAGCAGGTGGAAGTGGCGCTGCGCACGGGCTGCGACGGTTTGGCGCACGGCTGCACGGGAAAGGGCAACGACCAGGTGCGCTTCGAGCTGACCTACAAGGCGCTGGCGCCGCAGCTTCCGGTGATCGCGCCTTGGCGGGAGTGGTCGATCGTGTCGCGTGAGGACGCCATCGCGTACGCGCAGCAGCACAACGTGCCGATCGCGCAAACGACGACCAAGATCTACAGCCGGGACCGCAACATCTGGCACATCTCGCACGAAGGCGGCGCGCTGGAAGATCCCGCCAACGCGGCGCCGGACGATATCTGGATGCTGACACGCAGTCCGCGGGAAGCGCCCGATACGCCGGCGGAAGTGACCATCGGCTTCAAAGCGGGTACGCCGGTTTCGGTCAACGGCCGGCCGATGAGCGGTGTGGAACTGCTGGAGACCCTGAATGGCATCGGCGCCGAGCACGGCATCGGGCGCATCGACCTGGTAGAGAATCGTTTCGTGGGCATGAAGTCGCGGGGGTGCTACGAAACGCCCGGCGGCACCCTGATCTATGCCGCGCATCGCGAGCTGGAAGCGCTGACGCTCGACCGGCAGACGATGCATTACAAGCAACGGCTGGCGCTCGATTACGCGGAGATGGTTTACAACGGCCTGTGGTTCACGCCGCTGCGCGAAGCGCTGGATGCGTTCTTCGCGGCAGTGGGCACGTCGACCACCGGCGAGGTGACGCTGCGGCTTTATAAGGGGAACCTGGAGCCGGTCAGCCGCAAATCGCCCTATTCGTTATACTCGCTCGATATCGCGAGTTTCACGATGGGCGCTTCCTACGACCAGAAGGATGCTTTGGGCTTCATCAACCTGATCGGGTTACCTATCAAGGTACGCGCGGCGCTCAGTAAGGGTTAGCGGGACTCAAAAGTCCCGCCGGCACGCTCAAGCGTGCGCCACGTGCACAATTAGATCTATGGACAGTCATACATGAAACTCTGGGGAGGCAGGTTTGAATCGGGGCCTTCGGAAATCTTCGAACGCTTCTCCGGATCGCTCGATTTCGACCGGCGGCTGATCGGGGCCGATATTCTCGGCTCGCAGGCCTTCGCGCGAGCGCTGGAGAAAGCCGGCATCCTGAGTAGCGGCGAGCGCGCGCTCATCGTGGAAGCGCTCGACCAGATTCGGGAAGAGGCCGCGGAGCCGGAGTTCTTCGATCACGCTACGGACGAAGACGTACACACGCTGGTGATCCGGAAGCTGAAAGAACATGCGGGCGCGGTAGCCGACAAAATCCATACGGGGCGGAGCCGCAACGAACAAGTCTCGCTGGATGTGCGGCTGTGGCTGCGCGGCGAATGCGACCGCGTGTTGGCGTTGCTGGCGGGCGTGATGCAAGCGCTATTGGACGTGGCGGCGCGGTATCCGGACGCTGTCATTCCCGGCTATACGCACACGCGGCGCGCGCAAGCTGTGCTGTGGCCGCACTACCTGCTGGCGTATTTCGAAATGTTCGCGCGGGATGCGGAGCGCTTCGGCGAGGCGCGCCGGCGCATCAACGCGATGCCGCTGGGGTCCGGCGCGCTGGCGGGCAGCGGATTTCCCTTCGACCGCGGGGCGATGGCGCGGGATCTGGGGTTCGCGGCGCTGACCGCGAACAGTATGGACGTGTCGGCGGATCGCGACTTCGCCCTCGATTTTCTGTACGCGGCGTCTGTCACGATGCTGCACCTGAGCCGCCTGGCCGAAGACTGGATTCTGTATTCGAGCGAAGAGTTCGGCTGGCTGGAACTGGCCGATGAAGTTACCAGCGGGTCAAGCTTGATGCCGCAGAAGAAAAATCCCGATTCGCTGGAGTTGATCCGCGGCAAATGCGGGCGGGTGGTGGGCTCATTGCAAGCCTTGATGATGACGATGAAGGGGCTGCCGCTGACCTACAATCGGGACATGCAGGAAGACAAAGAGCCGCTCTTCGACGCCGCCAACCAGGTGAGCGGATCGCTGGAGATGGCGCGCGCGGTGGTGGGATCGGCGCGGTTGAATACAGCGCGTCCGCTGGCCGCCGCGCAGGAAAGCTGGGTGATTGCGACGGACCTGGCGGAAGCCCTGGCACGCGCCGGAACGCCGTTTCACCAGGCGCATCAACTGGTGGGCCGGCTGGTGCTGGAGAGCGTGCGCAGCGGCAAGCAGCCGGCGGATTGGACGGCGGACGAACTGCATCGATTCGCGCCCGAGTTTACCCCGGATATGGCGCGTCTGCTGGATCCGCGCGAGGGGATGCGGTCGCGCGAGATTGTGGGCGGCACCGGTCCAAAAGCGGTGGCACAGGCATTGGAGGAGGCGCGCGCACGGCTGGCGCGCATGACCGCATGAGCAAGAGCTACCGCCATGGGCAGATTTTGAAGGTCATCCGTTCCAAGAGCATTCATACCCAGGACGAGTTGGCGCGCGAGCTGCAGCAGGCGGGCATCTCCGCGACGCAGGTGACGCTCTCGCGCGACATCCGCGAGCTGCGCCTGGTGAAAACGCGCGACGGCTATGGCGAAATCCTGCCCGAGGAAAGCGGGCCCTCGTTCGCGACATTAGCCGCGGAATTCCTGCAGGATGTGCGCATCGCGCAAAACCTGGTGGTGCTGAAGACTTCGCCGGGACATGCCAATTCCGTGGCGGTGGCTCTCGATGCGGAAGGCTGGCCCGAAGTGGTGGGTACGCTTGCCGGAGACGATACCATTCTGGTGATCGCGCCGGACAATGCCACCGCGGAGAAGGTGCGCGGCAAGTTCATGGAGAACATCGAGAACGGATAGGCCCGCTATCCGGTGAAGCGTTCCAAGGCCTGGTGCACGGAGTGAAGCGCCGCGGGCTGGAGGATGGGGAGCGCCAGCAATCCAGCCATTAGCAAGGCTGCGACTAAAGCCAGGAGCGGCCGCGGGACGGATGTCTGCGTGCGCGGCGGCTTCAGCAAACGGTCCACGCGCGCCGCGAGTTGATCGGCGTCGCCCAGTAGCGGGATCGCCAGGGGCACCGGCGGCGGGCCGGCGGTCATGCGCGCGACACGCACCAGAGCCGTGGCGAGAGCCAGGGAACGGCGCACGCTACCGGCCACGGCGCGATCGTCCGCGGCCCATTCGGTGAATTCTCTCCAACCGCGTTCGAGCGAGCGGCTGGCGCCGGCAAAGGGCAGGATGCCGGGAGTCAACAGGATGCATAGGCGCTTCAGGTTATCGCGCGATGTCCAATGGGCGCGCTCATGCCGCAAGGCAGCCGACAGTTGACCGGCGGAGAGCGCAACCAGCACGCCCCGCGAAATGACCAGACATGGACGAACGATGCCGGCGAGCATCAGGAGCGGCTCGGCACCGTCGACAATCCAGGCATCCGCATGCCCTTGCGGCAGGCGCGCCAGGCGGCCGGTTTGTTGGCAGTGGCGCAGAAAGCGGCGCGAACCAGCCGCCGCGCGCAGTCCCCGGAACAAAGAGACGCCCCACGCCGCGATACCCAGCAGAGCTACGGCCAGGCTACCGATCGCCACGCGTTCGTTGGGCGCGTCCGGCTCCAGCCAGAGGTAACTGGGAAGACAGACCGCGATTACGGTGAATGCCGCGCCGGCGGCGGGCAGCAGACGCAACACCAGCAGGCAGCGGGCGGCCACGCGCGGCCGCAGGCTGGCCGCCATGCGGACGGCCGGACGCGCGATCAACGAAACGATCGCGCCCAATGCCAGGTGGACCAGAAAGAAGGCGGCCAGGCAGAGGCACACCAATCGCGGAAGATACGGAAGAGTCATGCTTTCCCTTCCCGGCTTAGTTCCTCGCGTTTGCTACGGATCTTTCTTTCCAACTCGTCGAGCAGGGCTGAATCATATTGGCCCACGGCGTCGACCAGCGAGGAGATCAACAGGTCGCCGGAAGCCTGCGGGGAAGCCAGAAAGTCAGCCACGAAGTCGCCCGCGCGCCGGCATTCCCATTCTCCGCGGGTCCAGCGCGGCGCATACAAAAACGCGCGTTCGCACTTTCGGCGTACGAGCAGGTGTTTCTTAAAGAGCCGGTCGAGCGTGGTCATCACGGTGGTGTAAGCCAGAGGACGGCCGAGCCGCTGGGCGACGTCGTGCACGTTGCTTTCGCCGTGGGTCCAGAGGACCTGCATGACGCGCAGCTCCAGGTGGCCCAGGGCGATGTGTGCGGCCGTTTCGCGCATGGTCCGTTCCGGCATCATGGCGCCGCCGTGATGGTGACCGTGCACTGGACGGCACCGGCCGTGCCTGTGGCATCCACAGCCTCGCCGATGAACTTGAACGTACCGGCCTTCTTGGGGGTACCGGTGAGAGCGCCGGTAGAGCCGTTCAGGGTCACGCCGGTGGGGAGCGGATCGGCCATCAGCAGATAGGAGTATGGCGGCGTGCCGTGCGACGGGGTCAGGGCCGATGCGTAGGGCGTACCCACCTGGCCGGTGGCGGCCGGGCAAGCCACGGCGTTCGTGGGACAGGTACGGGTCTGCAGAACCAAGGGCGGCAGCGGCGTCTGGTTGAAATCGAAGCTATCTCCGAGATTGTTTGCCAGGGTATCGGCCGCCAGCAGCGGAGGCAATCCCAGGATGTTTTCGGCGAAGCTCAGGATGGAGGCAAAGCTATAGACGGTCTTCGAAATGTGGGCGGGCCTGGCGTAAGGCGAGATGACGATGAGGGGCACGCGGAGGCCGTAGCCCCAGACGGAGGTGACGGGCGGCGCGATGTGGTCGTAATATCCGCCGAAATCGTCCCAGGTGAGAAAGATCGCGGTGGACCCCCATTGCGGGCCCTGCATGAGGGCGTTGATCTTGGTGACCGTATCGTTTTCGCCGGCGCATACGCTATTGGGCGGATGATCGCTGGTGGCGTTGGAAGTGACCACCCAATTCACCGAAGCAAGCTGGCCCTTTTCGGCGTCGGAGATGAACTGCGACTCGGGCACGATATTCGCGGTCCAATCGGGCCCGTAGCGGATATGATTGATGGCGTCGTAGGCGTTCCACCAGTAACCCGAGTCACCCTTGGGCGGCGAATAGTATTTCCAGGTCAGGTTCGGATTGGCAGGGTGGGCCTCGTCGACCAGGTCGCCAAGGGTAGGAAAGTCGAAGCAGGGAAAAGAACGGGTAATGGTGGTGCCGTCGGGAGCCAGTATGATGACAGACCAATTGGAGGGCGCATCGCATCCCCACTCGCCGAGGCCGGAGCCTCCAATGGGCGTGGGAATCCCAATGGCGCCGGCGGCCTGGCCGGCGATAGTGAACAGATGGCTCGGATAGCTGGGCCCGATGGTGGATGAGTACATGTGATCGGCGAGAGTATAAGTGCTGGCATAAGCCCAATAATTGGGGATGCCGTTCTGGCTGAACTCGGTATAACTTTGAAAGTTCTGCTGGGGCTGCTGCATGATGTCGAACATATCCATCTGTCCGTTGTCGATGGCTTTGACCAGGCAGGGTTCGGAGTGACACAGGTCGGCGGCTTCCACATCGGGATCCGGCTGCATCTGGATCACCTGTCCGGTGGAGTCCTTGCCGCTGGTGGCTCCATCCGCGTTGGGAAACTTGCCGAAGTAGTTATCGAAAGTGCGATTCTCTTTGACGAAGATGACGATGTGCTGAATCTTGCTGGTGTAGAGCACGTCCAGCGTGGTGGAGCCGGTGTAGGCTCCCGCGTTGGCGGAGAAGTTGAAAGTAAGCTGGACCTCAGTGGCGGTGGCGGGCCAATTGAACACGACGTTCGCGGAACCGGTCTGGCCGCTGATCAGATTGCCGATGGAAACGGGCAGGGCGCTCGATACCGAAACCGTTCCTTTGCCGGCGAGGGTCTTGATCGGGCTGATGGAATCGATCTTGGCGGCGTTGGCCGCGCCGTATCCGATGGTGTCGGTGAGGCGCAAGCTCACGGTGAGCTGGCCGGAACCCGGCCCGGCCGTGCGGGTCCCGGTGGACGCGAGCAGCATGGGCGCGGAGGCCACGGGCGCGAAGTTGGCGGTCACGGAAGAGTTGGCGTTGACAAAGAAAATCTGGGGATTCGGCGCGCCCGCGAGGCCGCCGGTGTAGTTGACGAAATAGTATCCGGCGGCGGGCGTGGCGGTAATTTCGAGGCGCGTTCCCGCGGCGTAGGACCCGGCGCCGGACACGGTTCCACCTTGCGGCGGGTTAGCCTGGGTAGTGAGAGTCAGTTGGGCCCAGCCGCACCGCGGCAACAGACCCGACAGCATCAGTAAGAACAACGTCTTCGTCATCTCAAAAACTCCAATTCCTCGCGCGCGGTCACGTGCTTTTCCAGTTCCTTGCGGTCGAGGAAGTAAGTCGATTTCACGCGGCTTTTGCTGAATAGCTTCTCCGCCTGATCGTCGAAGTGGGGCGAATCCGGGTGATCGCTCTCTCCCAGTGGGATGACCATGTAAGATTGCGGCGGCTTAGTCAGAATGACGATCTGCGTGGAGGTCTGGCCGCCATGGCCCAGCATCCGATTGCCGCTCTTCTCGAAGCTGACGGCGCGGGGCGTGGCCATGCCGGCTTCGGTCAGCGAGCCGCCGCCCACAGGCCAGGTGCGGCCCGCGCCCTGCCGCCCTACGCGGAACAGCGATCCGAAGACGGCATCCGGCGGGAATTCGGAAGCCAGGCGTTTTTCGGCATTGGCCAGGGCCGCCTGGATTTGATCGCCGGTGAGATCCGCGGGGGGGTCCACGGCGTGGCGCGGTCCGGGTTCCAGCGACATTTTGAAGAGATAAAAAGCGAGGGCGCCGCGGGAGTCGGCATCGCTGCGGCGGTCCCAGGCGGCCAGCGTTTTCGCGATCGCGCTCTCGGGGGCAGCCTTTTGGATACGGTCCTGCCACAACTCCGCGCGCCATACTTGGGGCGAAAGCGCGATGCGGATGGCCTGTTCGGCGGTAACATTGCGGGCGGCGTCCAGCAGGTCGAGCATCATGGCGGCGCGCTGATGCGGCGGCGTGCGCCGCTCATTGTAAATATACGGATGCTCAGCATACTCTTCCGGCACGAGCGGGGAATCCTTCATCATGGCGAAGGGCGAGACGTTGCAATTCTGCATGTATCCCTGAGGGGGATTGGTAATCTGTACCAGATCCTCGAAGGGATGGATCCCCTGCCATTCGCACGCGCCGCTCGCGCCCGGCAGCGGTTTCGAGGGATCGCAGCCTTTCGGACGTACCGGCACGCGGCCGTTGCGCACGTAGTAAATGTCGCCATCCACCGTGCCCACCATGATGTTCTGCGCCATGAATTGCAGCATGGCGAGAGCTTTCTTCATTTCCGCCAGGTTGTGGGCGGTCACCATTTCCCAGCTCTCGTCCATCAGCCGCACTTCGTCGGCGTAAGGGATCGCGACGGAATAGGATTTGCCGTCTTTGTGCGCCACGATCGGCCCGTGCGCGGTGGATTCGATGGTGACTTCCTTCCAGTCGATCTTGTCTCCGACTTTGACCCCGATTTTCTCGCGGCGGGTTTCGAGCGGGCGCCAGGCATCGCGAAACTTGTATTTGCCGTCCTGGACTTCCTCTTCGTAGACATCGGAGGTGTCGGGACCGCCCGTGGTCATGGCGACGGATGCATAGCGGCTGTGTCCCAGCACTGGAAACGGAAGACCGAGGATGCATGCGCCGGAGAATGCCAGATCGCCGCCGTAGATGCGCATTTCGTAGAAACGGAATGGGCCGTACCAGCTCAGGTGCGGGTCTACGACAGCGATGGGGGCGTGCATGGCGGTGCGCGAGGGCGCCAGCAGCATCTCGTTGGAACCGTGATAGGCAATGGGATCGGGGGTGATGCCCGCGTGCTGGAGTTTGCCCCCGGCCTCGCCCTCCGGCCATCCCCAAATGATGTAGCGGCCCAGCGCCACCAGTTGCCAGGGTTCCAGCTTGGGGGCCCAGGCGGGCACCTGATCGGGATGCTCCTTCATATACTGGCGGACGCCGGCTTGAAAGGCTTCGATGATTTCGCGGCTGCGCGGGCTGAGCTCTTTGTAGTGCTGTTCGGATACCAGGCGGTGACGCCAGATGCGCTGCCGCCAGTCGTCGCGAAAGAACTCCGCGCCAAACGCTTCCGCCATGGTGCCTTCGGCGCGCCGGTAGTTTTTCAGCATTTCCTCGAGGCGGTCCTGGGCCTGCGCGTAGCCGGATCCGAAGGCCGCGCCGGCGGCGTCCGCGGCGAAGATGTGCGGCACGCCATATTCATCGCGCAGGATGGTGACGTGCGCGGCGTGGGCCACAACAGGCAGGAAGCACAGCAGCAGGCAGAGCTTTTTCATAGTAGGCGACAGCGGGCTGGTTTTTATTCTATCGCGGGAGGAGCGGCCGCGGTTCGAACGGCGGGCCGGTCCCGTCAGTCGCCGCCGGCCAGGATGGCGGCGGCGTCCAGCACTCGGCGCACCAGCGCGGCGAGTTGTTCCGGCGCGAAGGGCTTGGGGATGAAGTATCCGGCGGTGCCTTCGATGAGGGGGGCTACGGACTGTTCGGGCAAGCCGGACATCAGAACCACCGGCAAGCCCGGCCGCAGAGCGTGCAGGCGATCGACGAACTCGCGCAAAGGCAGGCCCGGCATCATCACATCGCGAATCGCCAACTGCGGAACGATGGCGGCCTCGCGCACGGCCGAGAGGGCGGATTCGGAGTCGGTATAAGTGGTCACGCGATAGCCATAATGGGTCAAGCATGCACCGACGTACGCGGCCACCTCCGGCCGGTCGTCCACGACCATCACGATCTCGCTGCCACTTGCCGCGGCGGGAACCGCGCGGGCGCCGGCCCGGTCCACACTCCCGGCGAGGGCGACGGGCGGCGAAGTACTGGCCGGCAATAGGACGCTGAAGACACTACCTTGCCCGCGCCGGCTGGACACGCGGATATGTCCTTCGCTTTGCCGGATTATGCCATAGGCCATGGAGAGGCCCAGCCCCGTTCCCGCCGAGCGGGTGGTGAAGTAGGGATCGAAAATATGTTCGAGTACGTCCGGCTCGATGCCCGAGCCGCTGTCCTCCACTTCAATCTTCACGAACTCGCGCACATCGCCCGAGGGCGCTTCTTCGGGATTGGCGCGGCGGGTGCGCACCACGATCCGGCCCGTGCCATCGATGGCCTGCCGCGCATTCAGCACCAGGTTCATCAACACCTGTTCGATCTGGGAGGCGTCGGCGCGTACGGGCAGAGGCGCCTGGCTGAGCTCATAGACGATCTCCACACCCCCCTCGACGAATTTGCCCAGCGTGCCGCGCATGCCGTCGACCAGGCCATTGAGATCGAAGACCGCGGCGCGGAGGGTCTGGCGCCGGCCGAAGGCGCGCAACCTTTCGGTAATCGCCGCCGCCCGCCGGGAGGCCTGGAGAATCTCGCAGAGGGTCTGGCGCAGCCGTTCGTTGACGCCTTCCTCAAGGGCCAGGGAGGCGTAGCCCATGATGACGGTGAGAAGGTTATTGAAGTCGTGGGCGATGCCGCCGGCCATGCGTCCCAAGGCTTCCTGGCGCTGCGCTTGGCGCAATTCCTCTTCCAGCCGGACGCGCTCGCGCCGGTCGCGTGCGATCAATCCAATGGAACTGGTATCCCCTTTCCGTTCACCCATGGCGAAGGCCCCGACGAGGACCGGGATACGCTCATGGGTGAGACAATGGCTCCATTCCGACTGGCCTTCCCACAGGCCGGCGGCGGCGATGGAGGCATCCATCCGGATGCGCATGGGATCGTCCGCGGCCATCCCGCAGACTTCGTCGATGGGCTTCATGAACAGCGAGGGGATCTGGCCGGCGGTGTAGCCGAGGAGGCGAGCGGCGGCGCTGTTCAGGTAACGCAACTGTCCCGTGGATACGACCAGAATCGAGTCGCGGCTCTGCTCCACAAGCTGCGCCAGGCGGCTGCGCTCGGCCTGGGCCTGCTGCAATTCGAGCAAGGCTTCGCGGGCGCGCCGTTCGGATCGCTCGGCGGTTTCGGTGAGCAATAAGCCGACCCCGATGCTCATGACGATCCAGATGACGGAGTTTGTGACGAAAACAATCAGCGCGAACAGCACCAGGTCCGGTTGGTCTTCGGCGCCGCGCAACGCCCAGGAGGATGTCGCGTTCCATTGCCAGGCGCGTGCCAGACTGAGCAGGCCATAGAAAGCCCAGGCGCCCGCAGTGACCAGCGACCCGGTCAGCCGGCGCTGGCGCCCATGACGGGCGAAAGCCACGGCCGCCAACAAGCTGGCCATTCCGTAACAGATATATCGCGGAACATTATGGATGCGCGAGACGATGGAACTGTCGATCGGGTAGGGCAGCCCGGCTACAAACGTGATGGCGGCACCGGCTAAGCCGAACAAGTAGAGAGCCGCGATCCACTCTCGGCGCGGGGTCCGGCCGCGCAGCAGGGCGAGACTGGTCAGGGCGATGGTGGGTGGAACCGCGAATCCGAGCAGGGCTACCGCGGCGCGCATGGCGATACCCGCGGAGGGGTCGTCAAATACGATCCAGAGCGACGCCACGTAAGCCGCCTGCGCCACCCAGGACCACGCAAACCAGCGGAGCCACGCATCGCGGGCGACGCGCCGGTAATAGAACTCGAGCAGGCACACCAGCAGACAGGAAAAAGCTGTCTGCATGGCTAAGCTGGCATGGGCCAATAGGGTGAACATAGTCAGCTTTCCTACTCATTTGAGCATAGACCGGCCGAGTCCAAACGGATAGGTCTAATTTTGCAGTATGCTATTCAGCGGAATGAGATTGCGCCTTTGTCCTACGCTGCTGTTGTGCATCTCCGGAGGCGCCGTGGTTGCGCCCGCTCAAAGCTGGGTTGCGGAATCGAGCGGCACTACCGCATCGTTGCGCGGAGTGAGCGTGGCCAGTCCGGCCGTGGTTTGGGCCAGCGGCGCGGGAGGCACGTATTTGCGCACGGTGGATGGCGGCGGGACCTGGCACGCGGCGATCGTACCTGGCGCGGGCGATCTGGATTTTCGCGCCACATACGCGCTGGATGGCCGCACCGCCTGGCTCATGAGCAGCGGACTGGGCGAAAAGTCCCGCATCTATAAGACCAACGACGGCGGGGCGCATTGGGCGCTGCTTTACACGAATCCAGACGCCGCTGGTTTTTTCGATGCGCTGGCGTTTTGGGATGCGCGGCATGGGGCGGTACTGGGCGACCCCGTGGGCGGGCAGTTCGTGGTGCTGACTACTGAAGATGGCGGCGCAACGTGGCAGCGGTGCAAATTACCGCCGGCACTACCGAATGAAGGCGCATTCGCAGCCAGCAATTCTTGCCTGCGGTTGCGCGGAAAACGCGAGATGTGGTTCGGCACCGGCGGGGCCGCGGGAGCGCGCGTGTTTCATTCAGGGGATGGCGGCCGGCAGTGGCAAGTGGCCGCTACACCTCTGCGCCACGATGGCGCCGGCGCGGGGATCTTCTCACTGGCTTTCGCGGATCTGCTCCACGGAGTGGCGGCCGGTGGAGATTACGGGAAGCCCGCCGATGCGACCGGCAACGTGGCCGTGACTTCGGATGGCGGGCGCGTCTGGACCGAGCCGGCGGGTGCGCATCCCCACGGTTACCGTTCGGCAGTGGCGTATCTGAATATCCGCAAAGTTTGGATAGCTGTCGGCACCTCGGGCTCCGACGTCTCAGGCGACGGAGGCAAGAGCTGGAAGGCATTCGACAGCAGTGCTTACAACGCGATCGGCACGGGCGGCGGCGACGCGGTGTGGGCGGCCGGCCCGGGCGGACGCATCGGCCATTTAGAGTGGCGATAATCAGTCGCATTTTGGGCCGGCGAAGGCGCGCAGCATCTTCCCCGGAAACCCTTCCGCGCCTTTGTTGATTAGCTGGCGCAATTCTTCGAATAATGTTTCGTCGACGGCGGTGAAGTTAAAGCAGGCTTTGCCCTGCATGCGCTTGCGCAGCGCGGGCGAAAGACTTTTGAGCAGCTCGGGATAGGCGTATACCGGCATCAGGTGAAAACTGACGTAGCTCTTCCCTTTGCGGACGCCGGCTAAGAAGCCGGGCCGGCCCTTGTGGAGGATATCTTTAGTTTCGAGGTAATAGTAGTCTGGATCGTCGTGCCTGGCCGCGAGCGTGCGAGTGTAAAGGGACCAAGAGCGAGCGCAGGCGGGCAAAGGCCGCGTCGAAATCGGCGGTTTTTTTGGGTGGAGTTGGCATGAGGGCTCCGGGTTGTCTGGACAGTATACCGGATTTCCGGCGGCGGGCAAGCCGGCTTAGCGGGACTTAAAAGTCCCGCCGGCACGCTGAAGCGTGCGCCACGGGTTGGCTAAAGCGGCTGCGGGCAGGATGGCTGGCCACAAAATGGGTTTAGCGGTAGGCGATGAGGAAGATGCGGCGGAAGGGGAAAAGCACGCCTCCTGCGGGCCGCGGCGGAAAATGCGGACGAAGCGATGCGAGGTAATCGGCCGCGAAGCGCTGCCGGTCGGCGTCGGTTTCAAGAAGTTCGAGGAAGGGCCGTAGTCCGGTGCCGCGATACCATTCGACGATGGCTTCCGTGTCGGGCAGGATGTGGAGATACTCGGTGGCCCAAAGGTCCAGGCGCGCGGCTAAAGGCGCCAGCGCGTCGTAGTAGAAATCCATTTCATGATGGTGCCACTCGCGCACGCTTCCTGGAGGAAAAAGGCGGCTCCACCGCGGGGAAGCGGCCACGTCGCGCATGAGACGATGCGGCAGCGCATCAATGTTTCCTGGGATCTGCGCCGCCAGCGCGCCGCCGGGAGCTACGCGCGAGAAAAGCCGCGGGAAGAGCGCCGCATGATCGTCGGCCCACTGCAGGGCGGCATTGGAGAATACGATATCGAACTGGCCATCGGCGCCGGCGGCCCAGGCTGCGATATCGCCGGCGACCCAGCTTTGCGTTGGATAGTCGCGCCGGGCGCGCGCGATCATTTCGGCGGAATTGTCGAGGCCGGTGATCTCGACGCCGGGCCAGCGATCCGCCAGCACCGCGGTGCTATTCCCTGGTCCGCAGCCGAGGTCGATCACGCGCCGAACGCTGCTTGCCGCGATGCGCGCGACCAAGTCGTGACATGGGCGCGCGCGCTCTTCGGCGAATTTGAGGTATTGACTGGGGCTCCAGGCGGGCATTCTCCGACTGTAGCGCAGTCCACGGGCGGAAAAGCCGGCTGCGGGCAGGATTGCCCGCCCCCCATTTAGGGTCTACGCCAGTGACCGCGGACGAAGCGGTAATGGCGGCCATTGGGGACCCATCGGCCCGGCACCCATGCCAAGCCCGCCCGCGGCGGACGCTGCCAGCTTCCGGGAGCCCACGCCCAGGCGCCGCCGCGCCAGTCCCAAAAGCCGTCAACCCAGACGAAGCCCGGTCCGGGCGCTACTCCGACTACTCCATAGCGGGGCGGAGGCGGCGGCCCCACGACATAGACACCTCCACCGCAGGCACTCAGCGCCAGCAGTCCCAACGCGGGCAAGGATAGCAACGTAAGCGTTCGTTTCATCTCGTACATTCCTCTGCTCATTCAAACGCAACGCGGGTGGGGCGGGTTGCGGTAGGAGGCCAATTTTGAAAGGTATTTAATGTGAGTCATCAGGGGCGCGACGGCGCGCGGCTTCGCTACGCGATGGCGACCGGCGCGCCGCCGTGCATGATGGACTCGCGGCCGGCTTCGATTACGCGCTCGTTATAGCCGCTGTTGCGCGGCGTCGCCAGGATTCCGGCGCGGTCGAACTCGTCGAGCAGTTCGCCGCGCCGGTCTTCCGGTTCGGACTCCAGCCGGACGATGCTGGATAGAATGTACTCAACGGACCGATAGCCGTATCCTACAGGAGTCAGTCCCGGGCCGCCTAAGTCGACGTACTGGAAGTAATCGGGACTGGGCTCGGCATAGATCGTTGCGCCGGGTCCGCCCGGCTCGTTGGTGTAACTATACTTCAGGCCGCGGTACTGATCGGAGTGTTCGAGCAGAGCACCTTTGCCGCTCCCGGCGCAATATAGCGCCAATCCTTGCGTATTGGTGCCGGGCGCGTCGTCCGGGAAGCCCAGCCCGTTCTGGACATTCAGGCACGCGCCGTTATTCCAGATGATCCGCGCATCGGTCCACAGGAAGCCTTCGTTGCCATTGGGGAAGCGGTCGCGCACGCCGCAGACGCTTACGGAGACGGGCATCAGGCCGGTGATGAAGTGGACCAG
>JBEKIM010000012.1:0-37704 GCA_050011755.1 Bryobacteraceae bacterium
ATTCCTCGATGGCTTCAAACGTTGCAGGCAGCGCCATCCGCAGTTCACAATCGGCACGGGCCGGATGGATCACTCGCCCGCCTCCGCCGCCAGCAGCAACAAGTCGTCCGCCGCCGCGCGGTCCCGCGCACGAACTTCGCCCGCAATCAAGCCGGCGGATTCACCGAGCGGCGCAGCCCTATGGTGGACACACGCATCCACCAGCCGCGCCAATCCGTCCCGCCTCCCCCCGCCCGGCGAGGACTCGATCAGGCCGTCGCTGTACATGAAGAAGCGGTCGCCTCTAGATACCCGGATATCCTGCCGATGCAGGATCGCCCTCCCGAACATTCCCAACGGATCGCTATCCGCATCCACGGTTGACGATTCCCCGGCGCGGCTTACCAGAATCAGCGGAGGGTGGCCCGCGCTCACCACCGTGAGCCGGCTGGTTTGCCGGTTCAACCGCGCGTAGCAGGCCGTCAGATATTGTTCCTCGCCCATCATTTGGCCCATCACCGAATCCACGCCCCGCATGGCGTCCTCCGGCGAGAACATCGGCCCGGCATACTGGCGCAGCAGCGCCTTCACCGCCGAGGTCAGAAACGCGGCGGTCATGCCATGCCCGCTGATATCCGCCACAAAGTAGCCGAACAGGTTCGGCCCCAGACGAAGCACGTCGTAGAAATCGCCGCCCGCCTCCTCAAGCGGCTCGTAATACACCCCGAAGCTCGCCTCCGGGCAGTCGCCCGGGCGCATCAGAATGGCCTGTTGGGCGTCGCGCAACTCTTCCAGCCTCGCGCGATGCTGCCCGGCCAAAGCGCGGTTGGCGTCCCGGATGCGCAGGTGAACCCGCACTCGCGCCAGAACTTCCTCGCCATGCACCGGTTTCGCGATATAGTCCACGCCCCCGATCTTCAGACCGGTGACTTTGCTCTTCACGTCGTCGAGCGTCGACAGAAAGATAATCGGAATGCCGGCCGTGGCTGGGTCCAACTTCAACTGGGAACACGTTTCAAAGCCCGTTTCAGCCGGCATCAGCACATCCAGCAGAATCAAATCCGGTTGCCACGTTCGGCTAAGACTGCGAGCCGTGGGGCCATCACTTGCGGTCAAGGTGCGGAAGCCCTCCGCCGCAAGCACACCTCCGACCAACTCCAGGTTAATCGGTGTGTCGTCCACGATAAGAATCTTCGGCGCGGCCATTCTTCCCACTCAAGCTATCGGCCCGCCCGCACGGCTTTCCTTTACCGGGTGCTTGCCAACCTCACTCCCCAACGGTGATACCTTGAGCCCATATGAAGCCCTTCGTCCTGTGTCTCCTCTCTCTCCCTCTCTTTGCCCAAATCCGCTTCCTCCCCGCCAGGAAACTCTGGGTCCTCGATACCGATCGCACTTCCTACGTCCTCGGCATCAACGAGGAGAACGCACTCCAGAACCTCTACTGGGGCAAGAAACTCCTCCGCGACGACGACCTCGCCCCCGCCCACACCGCGCCCGAACACGCCTCCTTCGACTCCCGCGAAACCATGACCACCGAGGAGTTTCCCGGCTGGGGCGGTCTCCGCTACAACGAACCTTGCGTCAAAGTCACCCTCGCCGATGGCACCCGCGACCTTGTCCTCACCTACCAATCCCACGAAATCCGCGGCGATACCCTCGAAATCCACACCCAGGATATCCGCTACTCCCTCGCCGTCGATCTCCTCTATCGCGTCTACCCTCGCTTCGGCCTGGTCGAAAAACACGCCGTCATCCGCAACCGCACTACCCAGCCCGTCGTCGTCGAGAGCGCCCAGTCCGGCGTCTGGTATGTGCCCGCCGGCGAAGGCTATCGCCTCAGCTACCTCACCGGCCGTTGGGCCGGCGAAACCCAGCTTCATCGCGAGCCCGTCGAGCCAGGCAAGAAGGTGCTCGAAAGCCGCCGCGGCAACACCAGCCATCAGGCCAATCCCTGGTTCGCGCTCGATGGCGGACCGGGCTCCTCCGCCGCCGGCGAAAACCACGGCCGCGTTTGGTTCGGCGCTATCGCCTGGAGCGGCAATTGGAAGCTGGTCGTCGAGCAGAACCCCGCTCAGCAGGTCCGTGTCACCGGCGGCTTCAACGATTTCGACTTCGGATATCTACTGAAGCCCGGCGACAGCCTCGAAACCCCTTCCTTCTATGGCGGCTTCACCGATGGCGGCTTCGGCGAATCCTCGCGCATCATGCACGCCTTCGAACGCGAACAGATTTTACCCGATCGCGCCGCCCCCCACCCCCGTCCGGTCCTCTACAATTCCTGGGAAGCCACCACCTTCAACGTCAACGAGGCCGGCCAGAAGCAGCTTGCCGACAAGGCCGCCCGTATCGGCGTGGAACTTTTCGTCATGGACGACGGCTGGTTCGGCCAGCGCAACGACGATCATGCCGGCCTCGGCGATTGGACCGTAAATCCGCAAAAATTCCCCAACGGACTGAAAGGCCTGATCGGCTACGTCAACGGCCTGGGCATGAAGTTCGGCCTCTGGGTCGAGCCCGAAATGGTGAATCCCAACAGCGACCTCTACCGCGCCCACCCCGATTGGGCCATGCACTTCGAAGATCGCCCCCGCTCCGAGGCGCGCAATCAATTGATCCTCAATATGGCGCGCGCCGACGTGCGCGATCACATCTTCGCCGTACTCGACAAGCTCGTATCGGAGAATCGCATCGAGTTTCTCAAGTGGGATATGAACCGCCACTTCGGCGAGCCCGGTTGGCCCGAAGTCCCCGTCTCCGAGCAGAAAGAAATCTGGGTGAAGTACGTCGCCAACGTCTACAACATCATCGACCGTCTGCGCGCCAATCATCCCGGCCTCGAAATCGAATCGTGCTCCGGCGGCGGCGGCCGCCTGGACCTCGGCATCCTCAAGCGCGTCGACGAAGTCTGGACCTCGGATAATACCGAAGCCTTTGACCGCCTCCGCATCCAGGAAGGCTTCACCTACGCCTACGCCCCTAAGGTGATGATGGCCTGGGTCACCGACGTCCCCAATCTCAATGGCCGCAGTACCCCCCTCCAATACCGTTTTCTGGTTGCCATGCAGGGCTCTCTCGGCATCGGATCCAATCTGAACCACTGGACGGATGCCGACTTCGCGCTGGCTTCCCGCATGGTGGCCATCGACAAGCAGATCCGCGCCACCGTCCAACAGGGCAATCTTTACCGGCTATTTTCCCCCCGCGAAGGCGAGTTCACCGCCAATGAATACGTTGCCGCCGATGGTAAGCAGGCCGTGCTCTTCGCCTTCCTGCACTCGCAGCAATATCTGCGCCCCGTCCCCATCGTTTATTTCCGCGGCTTGGACGAGCGCGCTGTCTACCGCCTTAAGTCCTTCGACGGCAAACTGGCCGCCCCGCTCGAAACCGCCGGCGGCGCCTATTTGATGAATCACGGCGTCCAACTCCGCCTCACCGGCGATTTCGATAGCACCCTGTTGACCCTGGAACGCGTGCCGTGAAATATACTGTGGTGTGCGGAGGCCTGACATGCGAACGTGGAAATGGATCCTGATCGGGTTTTGCGGCGGCGCGTTGACGTGGCTCACTGGGTGCGGCGGTTCCCCGCACGCCTCGACCGAAAAGTACTGGCTGGTGGCGACCAACATCAAGATCCCCTACTGGCAGAGCGCCGGTGCCGGCCTGATGCACGCCGCCCAGCAGTTGGGCGTAAAGGCCGAAATGGTGGGGCCCGATAATTTCGACCCCAAAGCGGAGCACGAATTCTTCCAGCACGTTCTCGCCGAGAAGATTAAACCCGCCGGCATCATGGTTTCCGTCGCGAATCCCGCCATCATGCAGCCCGATATCGATGCCGCTATCGGCCAGGGCGTCCCCGTCGTGACCATCGATTCCGACGCCCCCACCAGCAAACGGCTCACCTTCATCGGAACCGACAATTACAAAGCCGGCATGATGGGCGCGCAACTGGTCGTCAAGCAGTTGCAGGGCAAAGGCAATGTCGTCGTCTTCACCATGCCCGAGCAAGCCAACCTGAAAGAGCGCCTGCACGGCTACCACGATGGCTTCGAAGGCCATCCCGGAATCAAAATCGTAGAGACCGTCGACGTCAAAGGCGATCCGCGTATCGCCTTCGATCACACGCAGGAGTTGGTCGACAAGAAAGGCATCGACAAGATCGACGGCTTCATTTGCCTGGAGGCCATCGCCTGCCCCGAAGTGGCCGACGTGCTCGATCGCAGCAAGATTAACGGCAAAGTCGTCGTCGCCATGGATACCGACCCGCGCACTCTCGATTGGATCAAGAAGGACCGCATCGCCGGTACCGTCGCGCAAAAGCCCTACACTATGGGTTTCGTTGGCGTCCCGGCCCTCGACACACTACACCACTATCCGCCCAACCCCCTCGACAAGCTCTGGGCCCAGGACCCTCAATCGCCCGTCGCCACTTTCGTAGACACCGGCGAGATGCTGGTAGACAAGTCCAACGTCGACAGTTTCCTGACCACCACCGCCCAGAAATGACGTGGCGCACGCTTCAGCGTGCAGCGGCGGACTTCAGTCCGCCGGCGGGACGCGAGCCCCGCTGTTCGGCAAGGGCACCCGCTTGGCTATCTAAACGAACAAACCGGTAATCGCCACGATCAGCCCGGCCAACCCGGCCACTACGCTGACCCACGGGAACAACATCTTGCGCGCAATGAAGTACAGCGAACTCAGCACCAGCGCGATCTCCAGCAGTCCCTCGCCCAGATCGTAATGCAGCGCCCGCCGCTCCGCCGCCTCGGACTCTTCCGTCTTCGACTCGGCTTTCTCCTTTAAATCCTTGGCCTCGTCGGTATACTTCTTCTTGTCCTTGCCGAACTTATCCAAACTCTCTTTCGCCCCCGGGCTATTCGGCCCCAGCACGGCGATCAGCCGCTCGCCCATATCCGTGTTATGAAACTTCAAACGGCTGGCCTGATAATACCCCCATTGATCGTTTGACTCCGACTTCTTGATAATTGCCTCGGTATGCGTCCGGTGTGAGGCAATCGTCACCACCGCCAGGCAAACCGCCAGCAGCGCGGCCATTACGCCAACGCGCTGCCCCACGGGATCGTGTTCGTGCTCCGCGCCTTCATGATGAATTTCCAGTTCTGCCATTTCCCGTTTTCCTCTTACCTGGCGGCCGGCATAGCGTCTTCCGCCAGCAGTTCGCCTTTCTCCAGATGCCGCACCTTCGTCGCAAATCGCGCCGCGTGCGGATCGTGCGTCACCATCACCACCGTCTTGCCGTACTCTTTATTCAACTTAGAGAGGATCGTCAGCACGTCGTCGGCGGAAGCCGCATCCAGGTTTCCCGTGGGCTCGTCCGCCAGGATCAGCGCCGGGTCTGTCACAATCGCGCGCGCGATCGCCACCCGCTGCTCCTGCCCGCCCGAAAGCTGCCGCGGATAGTGGCCCATGCGGTCGCCCAGCCCGACCAGTTTCAGCGCCGTGGCCGCGTGCTCCAGCCGCTCCTGCTTCTTCAGGTTCGTCAGCTTCAGCGGCAGTTCCACGTTCTCCAGCGCCGTCAGCACCGGAATCAAGTTGAACTGCTGGAAAATGAAGCCCACATGTTCGTTGCGCCAGTGCGCGATCTCCCGGTCGCTCAGTTCCCGCAGATTGTGGCCCAGCACCCGGATCTCCCCGCCCGACGCCTTGTCCATCGCCGCGATCAAATGCAGCAGCGTGGACTTTCCCGATCCCGACGGACCCATCAGCGCCACAAAATCGCCCTTGTCGATCTCAATATTGATATTCTTCAGCGCCACCACATGGAATTCATCCCGGATGAACTCCTTCGTCAGGTTGCGCGTTTCGATAATGGTCTCGCTCATGTGGATTTAAACCTTTTGCTTCACCCTGTCGCCGTCCTTCAGCGTCGGCGGCGGATTCACGATCAGATCTTCCCCGCCGATCAGTCCCCGCTCGATGCGCACGCCCTGGCTGTTGGTCGACCCCGGCTTCACCGGCCGCGTCACCGCCCGTCCATCCAGAATCACGAAAACTTTGTTGTCCCGGATCGCCGAAGCCGGCACCACCACAATCGGCTGCGACGGCGTGGCCGCCGCGTTTTTTTCATCCGAGAGAAATGCCACGCTCGCGTTCATTTCCGGCCGCAGATAATCGTCCGGATGCGCTACCTTCACCTTCACCTGCACCGTGGCCTTCTGCCGGTTGGCCTCCGGCGAAACTTCCCTTATCCAGCCGTCGTACTTGCGGTCGGGAAATGCGTCCGTGGTGATGGTGCCCTTCTGCCCCATGTGCAGCTTGGCGAAATCGTTCTGGCTGATGTCCAGTTCCACCTCCAGATCGTTCAAATCGGCCAGCGACACCACATAGCCCTTCGCCCCGCGGTCGCCCACAAAACTGGTGGTCACGAATTCGCCGATCTCCACCGCCCGCTCCAGAATCGTGCCCGTCACCGGCGACCGGATAATCGTATTCGCCAGATTGGTTTCCGCGTAAGCCACCGCCCCGCGCGCCTGCTCCACCTGCCCGCGCATCGCGTCGATCTCTTCCTGCCGCGGCCCGATCTTCACCAGGTCGTAGGCCTTCTGCAGCGAATTCACCTTCGCCACCGCCGAATCGTAGCGCGCCTGCGCGTCGTCCAGGTTCTGTTGCGACATCACGGCCTGCGAAACCAGCTTGCGCGTCCGCTCCAGGCTCACCCGCGCGTTCTCCAGGTCCGCCTTCGCCGAATTCAGGTTGGCCATCGCCTGCGCGATTTCTTCCGGCCGCGACCCGTGTTCCAGTTCCGCCAGATGCGCTTCCAGATTCGTCAGGTTCCCTTTGGCTTGGTCGAGCTGCGCGCGGTATTCGTCGTCTTCGAGGCGCACCAGCACCTGCCCTTGGGTCACTTTATCGGCTTTGTCCACGCCGATCCATTTCACCTTCCCGATCACCTTCGCGGCCAGCTCGATCTTGTGCGCCGCCACAATGTACCCCGTCGCGTTCAGCACCACGCCCTCCACGGCATGGCCCGAGTCGATCGACTTCACCCGCTCGACGTCCACCTCGGTCGCCGCGTTCAGGCGGCTGTACGCGAATCGCCCCGCGCCCAGCAGCAGGAACAAAATGATCCCCCCGATGATCCAGCGCGTGGCCCATTTCGACGGCTCGCCCGAACGCTTCTTCCCGCGGTCGATTTGGAGAGACTTTAACTCTGCGTCCATAAACCCGCCCTATACTTCCCGCAACGCCACCAGAATCTCTTTGTTCGCCGCCATCCGCGCCGGAAACACGCCACCGAACGCTCCCAATAACGAGGCGAATACAATTCCGGCCAGCATAATCTGCGGCGTCACCCGGAACGAAAACGCCAGCTCGCTGAACGTGGTGCTGCCGATCCCCGTAGTCACGCCATTCAAAGGAAACACCAGCAGACACCCCAGCACGCCGCCCAATCCCGCCAGTAGCACCGATTCCAGGAAAAAGCTGAACAGGATGCTGCCCTGCGAAAACCCCAGCACCCGCAGCGTACCGATCTCCCGCGAACGCCGTGCCACCGCCGCGTACATCGTGTTCATCGCCGCGAAACTGCTCCCGATCGCCATGATGATCGAAACGAAAATTCCCAGGTATTCAATCGGCGCCGCCGACCGCGTCTGCAATGCGTAGTATTCTTTCTCCGAAACGGCGTTCATATTCAGCCGCTGATCGTCGTTGATGCTGTTCAGCAGCGCCGCCGCCGAAGCGCTGTCGCTCGCCCGCACCAGCGCCGAACTCAGCACTTCCGTGCGGTCCAGGTCCGTGCTCACCTGGTTCAGGTCTCCGAAGATTTCGCTGTTCTGCGCGCTTTGCCCGCCGTCCATCACTCCCACCACTACCCAATCGCCGCGCCCGAACGTGATGTGCTTGCCCAGCGCCGCGCCCGGATACCGCTTCGCGATCGACTTGCCCGTCACCAGTTCCCGCTTGCCTGCCTCGAACCAGCGCCCGCTCGTGATCCTCAGCCCTTTGCGCATCTCCAGCCCGACCGGCAAAAGACCCCGCACCGTGACGTTGTTTCCTTCCGGTACGTCCACGCTCGGAAGGTTGATCACCGTCACCACCTCCAGCGACGCCATCGGATCGCCGCTCTCGGTCCGCGCGATCCCCGCCTTGAACTTCAAATCCTGAAACTGCTCGCGCGTGAAGTTCGAAACCAGCTCCGATTCCGATCCCTTCCTCATCACGATGATCTGCAGTGGATCGCCACTGGCTGAAAGCGTCGACCGCAGCCCCGTCAGCAGCGCCATCATCGCCAACAGCACCGCGACCGTCAGCGCGATCCCCAGTGCGGTCATCAGCGTAGTGGTCTTGCGGACCACCAGATTTCGAAAGTTATAGGTAACGGGTATGGCCATCGGTGAACCTCAATCCGTGCTGCGCAGCGCCTCTACAATATTCGTGCGCGAGGCGTTCCACGCCGGAATCAGCGAACTGATCAGGCCGATCCCCAGCGCCACCAGGATGCACGTCGCAGCCACCACCGGATCGAAACGCTGGATCGGCGGAAGAAACATTCCCGCCGGACTGCTCTGCACCCCGCTCGTCAGGAAAGTCGATAGCAGAAATCCAATCGCTCCCCCTGCCACCGAGATCGCGCAAGCTTCTCCCAGGATGATCCCCAGGATGTTCCCGCCCGTGAAACCCAGGGTCTTCAGCACGCCCACTTCCCGCACCCGCTCGCGCACCGACATCGCCATGGTATTGCCGGAAACCAGTAGGATCGTGAACATCACCGCCCCGCAGATACTGATCAGGAATAGGTTCACGGTCCCCAGCATCGAAACGAAGCTCAGCAGAAATGCCTGCTCGGTTTCCGTGCGCGTCTGCACCGGCGAATTATGAAAGCCGTCGTCCACCGCCTTCGCCACCCGCGGCACCACCCCCGCGTCGTCGCAAAGGATATCGAAAGTGCCCACCTCGCCCTTACGGCTTTCCGGCAGCCCCTCCCGCACGTAAGCCCAGTTGAAGTACAGCATCTCGCTCTTGCGCGGGCTGTCGAAGATGCCGCGCACCGTGAGTTCCAGCGTGCCGGGATAGATATCGCCGATCAGCGTGATGCGGTCGCCTACGTGGAAGTTGAACTTGTTCGCCAGGTCGCGGCCGATCACGGTGCCCGTGCGGTCCCGCAGAAATGCCTGCTTCTGGTCTTCCGGGATTTTCAATTCGCTATAGATGGTAAACAGCTTCTCCGGCGGATCCACGCCAAACCGCGCGAAGAAATTCTTCGGATCGCGGGCGTCTTTATAAACGCCGTTGAACCACTGCGAAGTCATCACTTCCTTCACCCCCGGCACCTGCCGGATGCGGTCCCTGTAGAACAGGGGGATGGGAAGCGTCAGCGAGACCCGGTTGCGGGTCACCAGGCGTAGCGCCTGGTCTGGCGTCGCGTCGCTGAGGTACAGCGCGTGATACACCGCGATCAGCACCCCCAGCAGACACATCGATACCCCTATGCTGACTATGGTCAGTGTCGTGCGCCGCCGGTTGCGCCAGCAGTTCTTGACGATCAGGGGCAGGTATCGGAACATATGGGGATCTCTCTATTCTAAGCTAATAGAGGCATGCATGACATCTTTATGCGCGAGGCCATTTCGCTGGCGCGCGAGGCCGAGGCCGCGGGCGAAGTGCCGGTCGGCGCGGTTGTGGTAGCCGATCGTGAAATTCTCGGCCGCGGCCGCAATTCACCCATCGGTCTACGCGATCCGACCGCCCACGCCGAGATGCTCGCCCTCCGCGCCGCCGCCGCGGCCATCGCCAATTACCGCTTCGAGAACGCCACGCTCTACACTACCCTGGAGCCTTGCGTCATGTGCGCCGGCGCCCTGGTCGCCGCGCGCGTCGCCCGCCTGGTCTTCGGCGCCCGCGACCTGCGCTTCGGCGGCGTGCGCGGCAAGTTTCGCATCGCCGATTCCGACCTGCTCAACCACCGCGTCGAAATCGTGGAAGGCGTCCTGGCAGTCGAATGCGTCGAGTTGCTCCAACAATTCTTCGCCCGCCGCCGCGCTTAATGCTGAATTGTGGGGCGGGCAATCATGCCCGCAGCCGCCTTTCAGGCGGCTAAGCCGGCTGCGGCCAGGATTGGCCGCCATCCAAATTGAGTTTTCATCACATTTGGTGGCCCGCAGGGCCATCCTGACACGCTTCAGCGTGCCGGCGGGACTTTTAAGTCCCGCGCGCTTCCCCTCAATTCCGGGGCAAACCGAAAGTGTATAGGTTGCCGTCGCTCGACCCGATATAAACCCGCCCATTCGCCACCGTCGGCGAAGACAGGATATAACCGCCCGTCGCGCCCGTCCACAACGGCTCGCCCGTCGCCGCATCGAATGCGTGTAGATCGTCGTCCCACGATCCTACGTACACCACGCCGTTAGCCACCGCCGGCGAAGATTGCACCGCCCCGCCCGTCGCCGACTTCCAGACCAACGCGCCGCTCGTCGCATCGAAGGCGTAAACGTTGTGATCGTCCGATCCTACGTAAACCACCCCATCGGCGATGGCCGGCGAGGATTCGATCGATCCGCCCGTCGCCGCGCTCCACAGCGGTTGCCCCGTACTCGCGCTGTACGCGTGCAGCCTGCTATCCTCCGACCCCACGTAGACTACCCCGCTGTCCACGGCCGGCGCCGTTTCGATATAAGCTCCCGTGGGCGTGCTCCAAAGCAGTTTTCCCGACGCGCCGTCGAAGGCGTACAGTTTCTCGCCCCAGGTTCCCGCGTAGACCACCCCATTCGCTACCGTCGGCGAAGCGAAGTCCTGGTGTACCTCGGCGCTCCACAGTGCCTCTCCGGTTTTGGCGTTGAAGGCGTATAATTCGCCGGCGCTCGGCGCCACCGCTCCGGTGCCCGAGCCGACGAAAACCATCCCGTCCGCCACTGTGGGGGAGGAGGTGCTCTGCTCTGTATCCGCGGCCCACAGTTGCGCCCCTGTCGCCACGTTGAAAGCATACAATTTGCCCTGGTTTCCCGGGCCGAAGCCCGCCTCTACGTAGACCACTCCGTCCGCCACGGCCGGCGAAGCGTAGACGTATTGCCCCACGAATGCGCTCCACAGCGCCTCTCCGCTGGCGCTATTCAATGCGTAAACGGCGCCTTCCTCCGACCCCACATAGACCACGCCATATACTATTACCGTCGAAGACCATACTTCACACTGGCCGCAGGTACCGTGGATCGCCGTCCAAAGTAGCTGCATGCCTGCCGCGCTCGACACACCCAGTAAGTTCTCCGTGGAATTGTAGCCCTGGTGCTGCGGCCCCGAATGAAACTGCGGCCAATCCGTCTGCACAACGAAGCTCGCCTGCGCGGCGTGCCCGCTCTGCCGTCCCACGCCGGTCACCCAGTGCGTGCCGGGCGTAGCTGCCGCCGGGATCGTCACATGAATATTCGAAAACGCCCCGTTCTCTCCCGTAGCGGCTAGCGCGAGGCCGGTTGCGTCGAAGTAGATGTCTACGGCCTCCGCGGCGCCGAATCCCGCCCCGTTCACCGTGACGTTGTCCGTCGGAGGCCCGCTTTGAGGGCTTACCGAGATACTAACCAGCATCGTCAGCCATGGCAGCATGATCCCCGTCCTCCTGGAGAACACCATACCGGAATCCCGTTCACGCGTGCACGCCCGCGGCCTCCGCATGACGAATCAATCACATACAGCCCCACTGCCCCGGCCCCACGAATCCGCCGTGCTAGCGTGAAACTGGAAAGCCGCCCAGTGCCGGGGGGCCTTCCCTCACCCGCAGTCGGCTTCGTTTGTTCAAAAGGT
Organism: Bryobacteraceae bacterium; assembly: GCA_050011755.1. Lineage (GTDB taxonomy): Bacteria > Acidobacteriota > Terriglobia > Bryobacterales > Bryobacteraceae > Bog-159. The sequence goes on from JBEKIM010000012.1 coordinate 11,734, forward strand.
GTAACTCCATGGCAACAAAAGCTCAAATCGCGGCTAACCGACGCAATTCGAATCAGTCTACCGGGCCCAAAACCCCGGCAGGAAAGGCTAAATCATCCATGAATGCCCTCCGTCACGGCCTCCGCTCGGAAAAGGCGGTCTTACCCGACGAAAATCAGGAAGACTTCAACCGCCTCCACGCCGGACTCCAGGACCTATACCAGCCTCAAACCGTCGCCGAGCAGGACCTGGTCGAGCAGGCCGTCATCTCCAAGTGGAAACTGGTCCGCGCCGAAGAATTCGAATCCGAGTGCTACCACGAGGCGAAAAACGCCGACCACCGTGCCGCCATCTTAAACCAGATGACCCAAATTCAAACCCGTCTCGAACGCTCTTACTTCAAGGCCTACAAAGAGTTGGAGCGCATCAAGGCCTCCCGCGCCAAAGCCGCGCCGCAGGCCGCGCCACAACCCGTGGCAGGGCCGCCCAAGGAAGAAATCGTCCGCCGTCAGGTCAGTTGGCAGGGTAAAGTCCTATTCCGCTCGGAAAATGGAGTCGGCGTAGATAACTGGAGCGACCCCGACTATGTCTTTCCGCTGGACGTCAAGCCTGAACCCGACAAATCCTAACGCCCGCGCCGCCGTGGCGCACGCCTTCAGCGTGCCGGCGGGACTTTTAAGTCCCGCTTCCAGCCGCACTGCGCTAGAGTAAACCTCTGATCCAGCGAACGCCCATGCGACTCAACCTAGCCATCTTACTCGCGCCGGTTTGCCTCCTTGCTCAGAACGCCGACCCCAACTATCGCGCGTTGCGCGACGGCCGTCTCTCCGAATCCTTCAACACCGAAAACATCGTTCTCCAGCGCGACGCCGGCACCCTCACTTTCAAGACTGGCGAAATCGGCTTCCTTGCGCCCGTGCTCGGCCGCCAAGCCATTGCCGTATTTACCGGCCAGGGCCATTTCCATCTGAAGCCCGCCCTCGCCACCGAAACCGCGCGCCTCCTTTTCACCACCGGCAGCGCCGAAGTAGACGAGGATTTCGATGCCGCTCTCCTCTACTTCACCGACGGCACCGCCAATGAAGTCCACTCCCAATCCAAGTCCGGCCCTGTCTCCGCCAGGAACGAGTCCGAGTTCCAGAAGTTTCACTCCCAGTTGCGCTCGCGCACCGAGAATCCCCGCAGCGCCATGGAATACGAAATGTTCGGCGAGAATATCCCCAACCTGGAAGCTGAAATCCTCGCCGAGTTATACAATCCCGCCCATGCCGGATCTTTCATGGCCCTGATCCATGCGCACAAGCATCCTCAGATGCGCTTCCTGGTGCGCCCTCAAGGAGCCGTCCCGTCCATGGGCCCCGAAGAAGTCGCCCTCATCAACGTGGATCCCGGAGACCAGCAGGATGGCATCTGGTATATGTGCCACACCATGGCCGAGATCCAGCGGCACACTTACTCTTCGAGCGAGGAAAGACGCATCGTCGCACCCGAGCATTATCAGATGGATGTCCACGTAGGTAAGAACGATCGCCTCGCCGCCAACGCTGCCCTGCGCTTCCGCGCCTTGCGCGACGGCGACCGCGTCATTCCCTTCACGCTCCTGCCTAATCTGCGGGTCTCCTCCGCTACCCTCGACGGCGATCCCATCGGCTTTATCCAGGAAGGTGCCAAACAGGACGGCGAATTGTCGTTGATCCTGACTCAGCCTACCGTCAAAGATCATGTCTACACCGCCGGGATGAACTATGAAGGCAATAAAGTGGTCTTTAAAGAAGGCGGTGGCAATTACTCGGTCGGCGCGCGCGAAGACTGGTATCCCGCCGTATCTATACTCCGAGATAGGGCCACTTACGATATCACTTTCCATTCGCCACGCCATCTGACTCTGGTAAGTGTCGGCAAACTCGCCGGTGAGAAGCGCGATGGCGACGAAACCGTCAGTCAATGGAAATCGGACGAGCCGCTTCCCGTGGCCGGCTTCAATTATGGCGACTTCAAGAAAAAGGAGCGCGTCGACGATGCCAGCAAATATTCGCTCGAAGCCTACGCCACCACCGAACCTCCCGATTGGTTGAAAGGGATTACCCAGTCGCCCCTCGACCAAGCCGGCGGTCCCCACCAGGCAGCCGGCGACGCTGCCGGCAGCGGCATGTTGTTGACGCCTTCCGCCATGGCCGATCAGGTCCTGGTGGACGCCCTCAATGCCGTCCGCCTCTATACGCAATGGTTTGGGCCCACCGCCTTCGGAAGGCTGGCGGTCACCCAGCAGCCGGCCTTCGATTTCGGACAATCCTGGCCCACTTTGGTCTACCTGCCCATCAGCGCCTTCCTCGATCCGACCCAGCGCTGGCGCCTGCTCGGCCGCAATGCCTTCGGGTTCTCCAAGGAATTCATCAACGTGGTCACTGCCCACGAGGTGGCCCATCAGTGGTTCGGCGATACGGTGGGTTGGGCTTCCTATCATGACCGCTGGCTGTCGGAGGGCTTCGCCGATTTCTCCGCGGGCCTGTTCCTCGAAGCCACCCAGCCCAAGGGCGCCGGTGCCCAGCAGTTTTGGGATAGCGAGCGCCGCATGCTCCTCGAGAAGAACCAGTTCGGCAATCGCGCCAACGACGTCGGCCCGTTATGGATGGGCGAGCGCCTGAATTCCTTCAAAGCGCACGACGCCGACCGCCGCATCACTTATGCCAAGGGCGCCTTCGTGCTGTATATGCTGCGCAATCTGATGCAGGACCGCCAGACCGGCGACAAGCCCTTTGTCGATATGATGCACGACTACCTGGTCGCTTACCACGGCAAAAGCGCTTCCACCGAGGACTTCCAGCGCATCGTCGAAAAGCATATGCACCCGGATATGAACCTCGACAACAACGGCCATATGGATTGGTTCTTCCTCGACTGGGTCTATGGCACCGACGTGCCCAGCTACCATCTGGATTACACGCTGGCCGATGCCGAAGGAGGTAAAACCCTCCTCACCATGAAGGTTTCGCAGCAGGATGTGGGCGCATCCTTCAAGATGCGTGTGCCCGCTTATGTGGATTACGATGGCCACCTGGCCAAGCTAGGATCGGTGCCCATGCAGGGATCTTCCACCAGCAACGAACTGAAGGTAACGCTAGCCAGGCGCCCCCGCCGCGTCCTGCTCAACGCCAACAACGATGTCCTGGCCAATCAGAAATAGCCGTGGCGCACGCTTTAGCGTGCCAGGGCGAACTTCAAGTTCGCTCGCGTAGTTGGGACTTATCTCGTGATGACTGGCCCCAGCCCCGTGGCGCGCGCTTTAGCGTGCCGGGGCGAACTTCAGTTCGCCCTCTGGAGTCGTGCCGGGGCGAACTTCAGTTCGCCCTGCCTTCCCCGCTACCCCGAAACCTGCACCCCGCGACCCGCGTCTTCTTTGTTATAGTTTAGCTGGGGAAATTGCTATGTCTATGAAATCGTGGAATCGAATCCTGGCCCTGCCGCTAACCCTAGCGGTCCTGTTCATCCCGGCCGCCCTCGCACAGGACCAGCCCGGCCCCACCAAAGAACCCGATCAAACCGTCGCCAAGCCCCGCAACGCGCCCGCCGATACCGAAGAGGCGCCCATCCCTTCCAAACTGAGCAAGAAAGCCGAGCCCGATATCCCCAACAACCTGCCGGCCTTTAAGAGCGATGTGAGCGTGGTCAATGTGGACGTCGCCATCCTCGATAGCCACGGCCACTTCATCCCTAACATCCCCCGCGGCAGCTTTCGTGTCCTCGAAGACAACGTCCCGCAACAGATCAAATCTTTCGGCAAGAGCACGGCCCCCATGACCGTGTGCCTGCTCATTGAGTTCAGCTCCAAGTTCCAATGGTACGGATCGCAAACCTGGTATCAGACCCTGGCCGCCTCGTACGGCTTTGCCCAGACGCTCAAACCCGAAGATTTCGTAGCCGTCATCGCCTACGATATGCGGGAGGAGATCCTCTCCGCTTTCACCAGCGACAAGCGCCAGACCTACGAAGCCCTGCAGCGCTTGCGCATCCCCGGCTTTTCGGAAGCCAACTTGTTCGATGCCCTCGCCGATACCGAAGACCGCATGTCCAAGATCGAGGGGCGCAAGGCCATCATCCTGCTTTCCTCGGGCATCGATACTTTCAGCAAGCTCACCTACGATAAGGCCCGCAAGATCATCCAGGATAGCGGCGTACCGGTTTACGCCATCGGGTTGATGCAGGCCCTCCGCATTATGAGCCCGCGCGGCGACAACATCGGCTTCCTGCAGGCCGACAACCAGATGAACACCTTCGCCAAAGAAACCGGCGGCATGGCCTTCTTCCCCCGCTTCTACGGGGAGTTCCCGTCGATCTTCGGTTCCATCTCGGATTCGCTGCGCAATCAGTATTCCATCGGCTATGAACCGTCCAACAAGGTGCGCGACGGCAAATTCCGCAAGATCAAGGTCGAGCTGGTGAATCCCGCCACCAACGAGCCGCTGCGCGTGGTGGATGAAAAGGGTAAGCCCATCAAATACCAGATCGTGGCCAAGAACGGCTACACCGCGCCGCGCGAAGTCGAATAGACCGGCTCAATGTCAAGTACTCGATCTCGCCTTTTTACAAGGCGATGCAAAAGTGTTGACAGTTTAGTTACGAGTCTGTTAACCTCGCCTCCGTTAGCATGAGACACGTTCCCGCCCCACCTGCAAAGGCTCCCGAAATCCTGCTGGTCGACGATAACCGACAGGGTTTGATCGCGCGCAAATCGCTGCTCCAGGAGCTCGGCTATAATATTTCCACCGCAACCAACGGCGATGAAGCGTTGGAGCTTTTTTCCAGGCAGAACTTCGACGTGGTTGTCACCGATTTCAAGATGCCGCGCATGGATGGCATCGAGTTGATCAAACGGATTCGCGGCGTCGCGTCCCAGGCGCGCATCATCCTGCTCTCGGGATTCGTGGAGCCGCTCGGTTTGACTGAGCAGTCCACCGGCGCGGATGTGGTGATCGGCAAGAGCGCCGGCGAAATCGGCCAGTTGACGCGCTCCGTCAAGCGGTTGTTGAGCCAGGCCCCGGCGCGCAAGCCCGCGTCTTCCGCTGCCGCCGTCCCCGTTGCCAAGGTGAGAACCAAGTAGGTGCTGCGGACCGTGGCGCGAGCTTCAGCTTGCCGCTGCCGCCTTCAGCCGGCGGGACCGCAAACTGAAGTTCGCCGCGGTTCGGATCTGGAGACCTCTGCCAGGCGTAGCGGCCTGCCCCTCCTGCTTTGCCTGCTCGCCTCTCTGGCCGCGGCTGAGCCCACACCGATCTCTTATACGATCCGCATCCCCGCTCCCCAGACCCACTATCTGGAAGTGGAAGCCCGCCTTCCTACGGCCGGCCAGCCGCGCATCGAGCTGATGATGGCCGTCTGGACGCCTTACGTGATCCGCGAATACGCCCGGAATCTCGAAGCCGTCACGGCGCAAACCGTGGACGGCCGTCCGCTGGCCATCGAGAAATCCCGCAAGAATCGCTGGCGTGTCGAAACCGGCGGCGCCGATCCCGTCATCGTCTCCTACAAGGTCTACTGCCATGTCATGGGCGTCCAGGATAATTGGGTGGACGATGAATTCGCGCTGCTCAACGGCGCGCCCACGTTCCTCACGCTCGCAGACCATACCGCCCGCACGCACGATGTCCGTATCCTCCTGCCTCCCGCCTGGAAGATCGCCGAAACCGGCATGCCGCCCGTGCCCGGAGATCCGCACCACTTTCGCGCACCCGATTACGAAACGCTGGTCGACTCCCCCATCGTGGCCGGCAATCCCGCGGTGCATGAGTTTACCGTCGATGGCAAGCCCCACTATCTGGTGGACGTCGCAGAGGACGGCGTCTTCGATGGCGCCCGCGCCGCCGGCGACCTCGCTCGCATCGTGCGCCAGGATGCCCTTCTCTGGGGTGGACTTCCCTATGAGAAATATCTCTTCCTCAACCTACTAACCGGTGGAGGGGGTGGCATGGAACACGCAAATTCCACGGCGTTGATGTCCGGCCAGTGGAATACGCGCACCCCTGGCAATTACCTCCGCTGGCTGGATGTCGCCAGCCACGAGTTTTTTCACACGTGGAACGTGAAACGGCTGCGCCCCGCCGAGTTCACGCCCGGCGAATACGAGATTGAGCCGTACACCACCAGCCTGGGCATCGCCGAAGGTTTCACGAGTTATTACGCGCCGTTGTTGGTCCGCCGCGCCGGTCTTTCCACGGAGGAAGAACTGCTAGCCTCGCTTTCCCGATCCATCCGCGAATTGCAAACGACGCCCGGCCGCCTGGTCCAATCCCTCTCGCAATCCTCCTTCGATACCTGGATCAAGTTCTACCGTCCCGATGAGAACACGGAAAACACGGCCATCAGCTACTACACCAAGGGCGAGGTAGCCGGCTTCCTCTTGGATGCGCGCGTGCGCACCGCCACCGCCGGCGCCAGGACTCTCGACGATGTGATGCGCCTGGCGCTGGCACAGAATCCCGTGCGCGCCGGATACACGCCTGCGGCCTTCCGCGCGGCCGCCTCCGAAGTTGCGGGCACAGACCTGACCGCTTGGTTTGCGCGCGTATTCGATTCCACCGCCGAACTCGAGTACCGGGAAGCGCTCGACTGGTTCGGATTGCGCTTCGCGGCCGAGCCCGCCAGCCGGAAAGCCTGGCTCGGCGCGGAAACGGAAGTGGAGGATGGGCGGCTGGTCGTGAAACGCATCCCGCGCGGCACCCCCTCCTATGTGGCCGGCCTCGATACCGGCGACGAAATTGTGGCCTTCGACGATTTTCGCGTGAATCCCGCTGGCTGGCAGCGGCAGCTCGCCAACTACCAGCCTGGCGACCGGCTCTCCCTGCGGGTCGCACGGCGCGGCCGCTTGATCGACATCGAGCTGACTCTGGGTACGGAACCTTCCGTGTCCTGGACCCTCGAAGCCGCTACCGCTTCGCCGCACCGGGCTGCCTGGTGAGCGCCAGCGCCTTCCGCGCCGTCGTGCTCAGCGGGATTCGCTCCAGGCTCTCGATGGGAACCCAGCGCATCGTCCGTCCCCCCCGCGCCTTTCCTGTCCATACCGCGACTTCGTAGTGATGATGCGTGATCGTATGCCTGAACCTGCCGACCTCCCGCATCCCGCTCCATTCCGGCAATTGCTCCAGCGCCGGCAGCTCCCAGAATCCGGCCAGGCGGCCCGCATCCGGCGGCCTCTGCCACAGCAGCAACCGTTCGCGGCGAACCACTACCGCCACCGCCATCGCGACCTTCACCGGCGCCGTCTTGCGCGCCTTCACCGGCAATTGCCGCTCACTCCCGGCGCGCCGCGCTGCGCATATCGCCGCCAGCGGGCAGACCTCGCAGCGCGGTGCCCGCGGCAGGCACACCGTGGCGCCCAGTTCCATCATGGCCTGGTTGAATGCGCCCGCATGCCGGCGGTCCAGCCACTCTTGCGCCGTCTCGCGGAAGCGCGCGCGCGTGCGGCTGGCCCCGATATCGGCCGCATCGTTGGTCAGCCGCGCCGCCACCCGCATGACGTTCCCATCCAGTGCGGCATAGGGCAGCCCGAACGCCATGCTGGCAATCGCCGCGGCCGTGTAGTCGCCCACGCCCGGCAAGTCGCGGATCGCGGCATACTCGCTGGGAAATACGCCGTTCATCAGGCGCGCCGCTTTGTGCAGGTTGCGCGCGCGAGAATAATAGCCCAGTCCGCTCCAACTCGTCAGCACCTCGTCCAAAGGAGCGGCCGCCAGCGCCGCCGCCGTGGGATAGCGTTCCAGGAATCGCTCGTAGTATGGAATCGCCGCCTCGGCGCGCGTCTGCTGCAACATGATCTCGGAAACCCAGATGCGGTAGGGATCGCGTGTGCGCCGCCAGGGGAGATCGCGATGCCCGGCGCGATACCAGCGCAGCAGCGGGATAGCGACGGTCATTCGAGCGTCTGCATCCACTCGGCGGCGACGTACTTGATCTGGTCCGGAGTCAGATCGAAGGCTTCGTATGCGGGGTTGAGCGGTTCCAACCGGATGCGCTCGTGGCGCCATTCGTCTTCGCCGGCCTGCGCGATCTTGCTGGTATAGCGCTTCACGGTGAACCGTTCGTGGACGCCCATCAGTTCCACCAGCACGATCTTACCCTGCCGCGAACCCACCACCGGCGCGCGGAAGATGTTCAGGCTGCCGTCCCGGATGCGCGGCTCCATCGAGTGCCCCTCCACGTGCGCCACGAACATCCCTTCGGTCAGGCGCAGGCCCTCCGGAGCCCGCACCCAGTCTTCCTCCCGCACTTCCTCATCGGCGCCGAACTTGCCCGCCGCCGCGCGCAGGCTGTACAGCGGCAGGTGCGTATGATATCGCTCTACCGGAAGACTCTCGACGTGCCGTTCGAAGATGCGGTCCGCTTCCCGCGAAAACGAATTCACCGCCATCGCCGTCCGCGCCGAGATGCGCAGCACGTGCGAGAAAGAATCCTCCCACGACTCCAGCAATCGTCGCGCTCCCCACTCCGCAATCCTGCCCGCGAAATCCCGCTCCAGGGCTGCCAGATATTCCGCGTCTTCCGGGCCGGCCAGATCCTCCCAGTGCCGCCGCAGCCGCAAAGCGTGCCGCCTGGAATCGGGGTCCTGGTCCACCAGCAGCACGCCTACGTTATGCACCGGCTGGCCGGGCAGCGCAAGCTGCAGCAGAACATACTCCCCGCGAGGCCGCGCATCAATCGAAACCACGGCATCCGTCGGAACTACGGCATCTATCGGTACCACGGCGTCAATCGGAACCACCGCCATACAACTATCTTATCGTCCGCGCCCTCTCTTCCCGCCGCCCGGCTCAGGGCGCGAACGGGTAGTAACCCTTCCGGAAGCGTACCCTGGCCAGCGGCAATTGCGGCACCACGATCTTGATGCTGCGGAACTGCTTCGTATTGGCCGGCCCCGTATCCGGAACGTAGCGCAGAATGTACTGTGTGGTCACCTCGCCGGCGATCGCCGCGATGGCGTGGAAAATCCCGGCCGAAACCTCCGAAGCATATGCCCCCATGCCGATCGTCAGCGCGTAGTTGCCATCGTCGGAAGGATGCGAAAGATACCCGTCTACGTCGGAGTACAGATCGTTCAGCGGGTACACCACGCGGCCGCCCGTCTCGCTGCACAACCGCAGCAGATTCTCGTCGCCTTCGGTGGTGAATCCGAACGACACCGTGCTCATCCCGTAGATGGTCACCATGTTGCGCTGCGCGATTTCGATAACTTCGTCCAGGCTCTTCTTGCTCGCGTTATCGTGCCCGTCGCCGATCACGATCAGCACCCGCCGCGGATCGTAGGGCTCGCCTTCCACCAACTGCCGGCGCATGCACGCCATGTAGATCGCGTCGTATAGCGACGATCCGCCCCCCGGCCGCATCTTGCTCAGCTTCTCGACCAGCTTGTCGGAGTCCGTCGTGGTATTCACTTGCAGTTCCGGCTCGTTCGCGTAAGAAATCAGGTAGCCGCTGTACTTCTTGTCTCCCGGCAGCAGATTCAACACCAGCTCAATGGCTGCGTCCTGGTAATTCTTCCAATGAATCCGGGCGTTGTTGCTGAGGTCCACCAGGAACCCCACCACCACCGGCTGGTTGCGGTCGCGGCTGAAAAACTCGATGCGCTGTTCTTTGCCCTGATCGTAAACCTTGAAGTCCCGGGCTTCCAGGTTCGAGACGAAGCGGCCCTTATCGTCGGTGACGGTCACCGGCACGATCACCTCGTTCACTTGGACCTTGATCGGTTTCGCCGGTTTGTCGGATTGAGCCAGCGCGAGCGCGGCAAGCGCTAACGCAAAAGGAATGCGTGCCACCATGAAGATTACCGTTGTTCACCATTCTAGCAGGATGGCGGAAGACGGAATGCCGATCTGTCCCGCACGGCCTCACCGCACAACCGCGCCCGGCGTTTCAACGTTTTCCCGGTTTGTAATCCGCCTCGATGTGCCCCGCAAGCTGCGCCTGGGTGAACAACACCGGCTTCGTCTTCATCTCGACGAAGAGCGGCGCCTGGTCGGCATAATGTGGGGAATGCGAATCCAGTGTCGCCGAGCCAAACTGGTGGATGCTTTCCGACGTCAGGTTGCCCGCTTTATCCCATGTCACGAACATGATAAACGTGTCGCCGGCCATGGCCGTGAGCGTGCCATCCGGTTGCGGCTCGCCGTAAACTCCGCGAAAGATGTCGGGGCCTCCATCTATCGCCAGGCTCAAGGTGCCGCGCCGCAGCCGGTTCACCTGTCCCCACTCCGGATCGATGCGTCCGAAATGCGTCTTGAGCGTTAATATGGCAGCCCGCAGTGCCTCCACCGGCGGCTTGGGCGGCTTGCCCTCCAGCCGCGCGCGGATCACTGGCTCAATGGTCAGGATCGCCAGCGCCGCGCCCCGGTTTGCCACATCGGTACGCCGATCCCAGCGCTGCAGAATCTCGTGCGCCTGCCGCAGATCGGCATCCTTCCCCGGATCGACCGCCAGCACTTCCCCGAACACTTCCGCTTCGGGCGAGCGGTCGCTATATGTCAGATCGTATTTGTAGGCGCGGAACGCCGCCGCCGTGATCCGCGGATCCGCGCCGTAGGTCTCCATGGCGCGCCACGCACGGTTAGTCATGTCGGTCTGAATCCCGAGGGTCGGCGAAAAGTCTTCCGGTTTTAGGTCGCCGTCCGGCGCAGTCGCGTGGAATGGGGTGTTGTTCGAATTGAAGACGAAGCCGGAAGGCGGATTCCATAACTGCGGCTCTTTGTCAAACGGCAGGTAACTCCGCCAGATCAGGTCCGAACGGTCGCCAGGCAGTGTTCCCTGCCAATCCTGGCCCTCTTTCCGCACCGGGAACGAGCCATTGTAAATGTACCCTATATTGCCCTTCTCGTCCGCATACACATAGTTCAGGCTGGGTATCGCTTGCATGCGCATGGCCGCCCGCCATTCCCCGAGGTTGGCAGCCTTGTTCAGGCGGAAATACTGCAGCGGCGGCCGCACGTCGCCCATGCCCGCATAGCGGATGGCGAAGGTGCCATGGTCCGTCTTCATCACCGGCCCTTGCTCCGCCCACAGCACCTCGCGATGCGCGGTCCAGATCAGCGGTCCCCAGATTTTCACGCGGATCGCGGCGTCTCTTCTCTCGAGGTCCCGCCGCTGCCCGTCCAGTTTGTACTGGTTCGGATTCGCCGGATTGATCGCAAGCTTGTAAACATCCACCAGGTCCGGCCCGTTCACCGTGTTGGCCCAACCCAGATGCTGGTTGTGGCCGTGCAGCATGAAGGGCGATCCCGGGAAGAATCCGCCCGCCACGTGCCAGCCTTCGCCGCTATCGAGCACCGCCTCATACCAGGCCACCGGGCCCGTATAGGGCTGATGCGAATTCACCAGCAGCCGGGTGGCGGCGTCCGCCGATCGCGAGGGCCCTACCGCAACCGCGTTCGATCCTATCGGCACGGGCTTTTCGGTCCACAAAAAAGCGCTCTTCCCGCTGTTGGAAATCGCGCCGCCCTGGGAACTCGTCAACTTCAGCAGCACGTGGTCCAACCCATAGAAGAAAGGCAGCTTGAAAACGAAACCGGCCACTACGTCTTTGCCGGTGAAGGGAAGCAGTCCGCGCATCACCTGGTCCGGATGCAGCGCCGCGTAATAATTCACGCCATCGGCATAACCGTCCAGCACCTGCCGCAAATCCGGCGGGATATCGCTATCGTATTTAGCGTTCACCATCTCCCAGACCCGGAAAAGGCGTACCAGATAGTCGGTGACAGCGGCCTTCGGCCCTTCGCTGGCGGCCAACTGCCCGCGCACTGCCAGCGCGACTTGCTGGATGGTCGCGAAATCGTCTTCTGAGTGCGCGAAGGCCAGACCGAAAGCCACATCCGCGTCTCGGGGACCGCTGATATGCGGCACGCCGAAGTTATCGCGCTGGATCCGGGCGTTGTAGCGAGCGGCCTTCGCAATAAGGCTGGCGGTATCCGGCGGCGTGGGCTGTCCCATCCGGTCGGAGACGATCAGGAAACCCGCGGCGGCGAGCAGCAGCACTACTAAGGCCAGCGCGCCGATTTTGATGTATCGCATGAATAAGGAATCTTACCAATGCGGGAGGATCTTTGCGGAGCGAGCTCCAGTCCGCCGCGCGTACTAGAACCTATTTCCAGTCCTGGCTCCCATTTCCGTTGACATTAACTCGCCGGCGCAAGACCATGATCACTGAAGGAGAGATATGGCCTATTCGAGATTCCCACGGCTGAATGTCGCGACGCTTTTGCTCTCGCTCCTGCTGTTTCCGCGCAGGTCCGCAGCCGCGACCCCCGAGATCCTGTACAGCTTTAGCAGCGGCGGCGATGGCTCCTATCCTTCGGGGGTCATCGCAGGTAGCTCCGGCGTGCTTTACGGCGCTACTTGCAACGGCGGAACGTCGGACAGCGGCGCGGTGTACAGTCTGGCCGCGCCGCAGGACGGCTCCGGCAGTCCCTGGACCAAGTCGGTGCTCTACAGTTTCGCGGGAGGCAGCGACGGCGGCTGCCCCGATACGCTTGTGCTGGGTGCGGACGGAGTCCTCTACGGGACCACGGCTTGGGCGAATCAGACGATCCAAACGACGGCGTTCTCGCTGACTCCGCCACAGTCTTCCGGCAACCCTTGGACGTTTACGCGACTGTACACTTTCACAGAGGTGGAGGGCACTGCCATTGGTCTCGCCACCGGCCCCGATGGCGCGCTTTATATCACTACCCGGTGGGGCGGTAGCGGGGGCGTTGGCAGCGTAGAGTCATTGTCCCCGCCGGCCGCGCCTGCCGGGTCCTGGCGGTTGACCGTGCTCCACACCTTCAACTACCTCGAGTACGGAGCCTTTCCGCTGTCGGGTGTGATCGTGGGTCCGGGAGGAGAACTGTACGGTACGGCTCAAAATGGTGGGCTGGATGGATGCCCCACTTGCGGTGTCGTGTATACGCTCTATCCGCCAAAGTCTTCCGGCGGCAACTGGCCGTTTAAGATCTTGTATAGCTTCACCAGGAAGGCGCCCGAACCCGTTGGCATAGTAATGGGTAAGGGCGGCGTGCTCTACGGCTCGTTGGGTGTGGGCGCAGTGTTCTCGCTGGCGCCGCCCGCGGCTCCTGGCGGCGCATGGACTGAAGCCATACTTTACACTTTTTCCAACAGCGGCTCGAACGATTACTACTATCCTTTAATCATCGGTCGGGAAGGCGTGCTGTACGGCACTGCGATGCTACCCACTGTGAGTCAAACCTGCTGTGGCATTGTTTACTCGCTGACTGCGCCGGCCGGGTCCAGCACCGGTTGGACCGAAACCACGATGTATGATTTTGGGGGCGCTCCCTTCGACGGAAACGGGCCCAATTCCACGTTGATCCTCGGCAAGGACGGCACCCTGTTTGGAACAACGAGCGGCGGCGGAACCTTCAACCTCGGCACCGTCTACGCATTGAAGCCAGCGCCGCGCGCCATAGTACCTTCTTCCTAGTCCTGACTTCCATTTCCGTTGACATTACCGCGACGGCAGACCATGATCACTGAAGGAGGGAGATATGGCCCGCTTGAGATCCTCAATGGTGAGTGTCGCGATGCTCTCTCTCCCGCCCTTGCTGTTCCCGTGCCATTCCGCGGCGGCGACCCCCGAGATCCTTTACCGGTTTATCGGCGGCGAAGATGGCTCCAACCCGGCAGGCGTAATCGCCGGCAGCGCCGGCGTGCTTTATGGCACTACTTGCAATGGCGGAACATCGGACAGTGGTGCGGTGTACAGCTTGACCGCGCCGCAGGGGGACTCCAGCAGCCCTTGGACAAAGTCGACGCTCTACAGTTTCACGGGAACCAGCGACGGCGCTTGCCCCAATGCGCTGGTACTGGGTGCGGGCGGGGTTCTTTACGGGACCACGGCAGTGGCCAATCAGACCACTTCCCAAACGGCGTTCTCGCTGACTCCGCCGCAATCTTCCGGCCCCTGGATGTTCACGCTGCTCTACAACTTCACGCTACCTTCGTACGAAGGCGGTCCCATTGCCGTGGCCACCGGCCCCAATGGCGTGCTTTATCTAACCACCAGGTTCGGCGGCACGGCCGAGGTTGGCAGCGTGGAATCGCTGACCCCGCCCGCCGCGCCGCCGGGACCCTGGACGCTGACCGTGCTTCACAGTTTCACCGGCCACACTGAATTCGGAGCCTTTCCCATGTCGGGTGTGATCGTCGGCCCTGGGGGGGAACTCTATGGCACGGCTCAAAGCGGTGGGCTTACCGGCTGCCCTACCTGCGGCATCGTGTACGCGTTGTTTCCGCCACAGTCTCCCGGCGGCAACTGGCCGTTTAAGATTCTGTATAGCTTCACCATAGAAGAGAACGAACCCGTAGGCATAACGATGGGCAAAGGCGGCGTGCTCTACGGCACGCTGGACACTGGCGCGGTGTTCTCGCTGACTCCGCCTGCAACTCCTGGCGGCGCCTGGACCGAGGCTATCCTTTACACTTTTTCCAACACCAGCTCCAACGATCAGTGCTATCCTTTACTCATCGGTCCCGGAGGCGTGCTCTACGGAATCGCGGCGCTGGAATGCTGTGGCATCATTTACTCACTAACTCCGCCGGACAACGGGTCCACTGGCGGCTGGACCGAAACGACGATGTACGATTTTGCGAACGTTCCCTTCGACGGAGGCGAGCCAGGTTCCGCATTGATCTTCGGCAAGGGAGGCACGCTCTTTGGAACGACTTACAACGGCGGAACATCGGACCTCGGCGCAATCTATGCGTTGAAGCCTTGACCGAATGCCGCATCGCTGAAGGAGAGCAATATGGGCCTCTTGAGATTCCCATTAGTGAGTTTCGCGACGTTCTTTCTCCCGCTCCTGTTCCCGCACGATTCCGCGGCGGCGAACCCCGAGATCCTTTATAGCTTTAGCGCAGGCGATGGCTATCCTCTGGGCGTCATCGCGGGTAGCCCCGGTGTGCTCTATGGCACCACTTGCAACGGAGGAACGTCGGACAGCGGTTTGGTTTACAGTTTGACCGCGCCGCAGGGCGGCTCCGGCAGCCCCTGGACCAAGTCGGTGCTCTACAGTTTCATGGGCGCCAGTGACGGCGCTTGCCCCAACACCTTGGCGCTGGGCGCGGGCGGAGTTCTTTACGGGACCACGGCGGTGGACAATCAGACGACTTCCCTGACGGCGTTCTCGCTGACTCCGCCGCAGTCTGCCGGTAACCCTTGGACCTTTACGCTGCTCTTTACTTTCACGGAGGACGAGGGCTCGGCAATTGGTCTCGCCACCGGCCCTGATGGCGTGCTCTATATCACCACCCGGTTCGGCGGCACCGGGGGTGTTGGCAGCGTGATGTCGCTGACTCCGCCGTCCGCGCCTTCTGGACCTTGGACGATGACTGTGCTCCACACCTTTGTCTTCACCGAATACGGAGCCTACCTTGATTCAGGTGTGATCGTCGGCCCGGGTGGAGAACTGTATGGTACGGCCCAAAACGGTGGGATTACCGGATGCCCCGTGTGCGGCATCGTATATGAGTTATTTCCGCCAACATCGCCTGGCGGTAACTGGCCGTTTAAGATACTGTATAGCATGACACCGGAGGCATCCTTCCCGGTCGGTGTAGCGATGGGCAAGGGCGGCGTGCTCTACGGCGTTGCAGACGAAGGCGGTAGGGCCTGCCCGGATTGCGCCTCGGTATTCTCGCTCACCCCGCCTGCGACGCCTGGAGGCGCGTGGATCGAGACCATATTTTACACTTTCTCCGAAGGCGACTTCAACAACTCCTTCTACCCGTTGACTATCGGTCCTGGCGGCGTGCTCTACGGTACCGCGAATGTGCCCGGGGTGAGTCAGACTTGCTGTGGCATCGTTTACTCGCTGACTCCGCCGGCTACCGGGTCCAGCGGCGGATGGACCGAAACCACGATGCACGATTTTGCGGGAGCTCCCTCCGACGGAAGCCAGCCCAATTCCGCGTTGATCTTCGGCAAAGGCGGCATCCTGTTTGGTACAACCGGGACCGGTGGAACCTACAACTTGGGCACGGTCTACGGTCTAAAGCCGTGAACCGCCAGAGAGGATGAAAACTCGATTGTGGGGCGGGCAATCATGCCCGCAGCCGGCTGTCAGCCGGCTTGGCACGCTCCGTTGAAAACATGCCCGAAGTTATTGAAAATACATGAGGGCGGGTTCTCATCACCTTTGGTGGGCCGCAGGCCACTCATCTGAGACCCCATTGCCGCTCAATAAGTTAGCGGTTGTTTTTCGGAGCCGCAAGGATGATGAAAACCAAGAGTAGTGGGGCGGTTGACCGGCCACGGTGAGTTTTCGACGATGCGCAGGGGGTCTCGCCGCTGTTTCACCCGCATCCGCGAGGGCGCCGGCTGAAGCGTACGCCACGGGCGCGATTATTCGGACTTTTTGGGGATCTTGATATCGAGCCGCTTGATCTTCTGATTCAGCGTAGATAGGGGCACGTGCAGGCCGGCGGCGGCTTCCGTCTGGCTGCCGTTATGCTGCTCCAGGCGCTCCAGGATGATGCGCCGCTCGAAGTCGGCCACGATCTCAAAGAGCGATGCATCGGCGGGCAGCGCGTCTCCGTCTCCACGGCGCAGGCGGATACCGCTCGCCTGCAGCAGATGATCGGGAAGCACCTCCAGCGGCACGATGGGGTCGACGGCCAGCACCACGGCGCGCTCCACGGCGTTCTCCAACTCGCGCACGTTGCCGGGCCAGTTATGCTCCATCAGGATCTGCATCACTTCCGGCTGGAAGCGCAGGACGGAGTGGCCATGCTCGTCCAGATATTTCTCGTTTTCAAGGCAATACTTGGTGAAGAAGTGACTGACCAGCGCGGGGATATCTTCCTTGCGCTCGCGCAGGGGCGGCAGCACGATGTTGATCACGTTCAACCGGTAATAGAGGTCCTCGCGGAAGGTGCCTTCCTCGACGCGCTTCTTCAAATCGTCGTTGGTGGCGGCCAGGATACGCACGTCCACGCGCACGGGCTCGGTGGCACCCAGGGGGATGAATTCCTTTTCCTGGATCACGCGCAGCAGCTTGGCTTGCATGTCGGGCGAAACCGTGCCGATCTCATCGAAGAAGATGGTGCCGCGGTCGGCCACTTCGAAGTATCCCTTCTTGGTGTGGATGGCGCTGGTGAAGGCGCCTTTCACGTGGCCGAAGAGGGTGGATTCGAGCAGGTCGGCCGGCAGCGTGCCGCTGTTCACGGGCACGAACATGCGGTCGGCGCGCGGCGAATTGGTGTGGATGGCTTTGGCGATCAGTTCCTTGCCGGTGCCGGTTTCGCCGGTGATCAGGATGGTGGAGCGGCTGCTGGCCACCTGGCCCACCAGATCGAGCAGGCGTAGCATGCGGTCGCTCTTGCCGATGATGTTGGGGAAGCTGTAGCGCTGCTTCAAGGCGCGCTTCAGGTGGGTGTTCTCGTATTCCAGGCGCCGCTTGGAGATCATGCGTTCGATCTCGATCAGCAGCTTCTCGTTATCCCAGGGCTTCGGGAAGTAATCGTTGGCGCCCAGTTTCAACGCCTCCACGGCGGCTTCGACCGATCCGTACGCCGTGATCATGAAGATGGGCGTTTCGCGGTCGCGGCCGCGGACTTCGCGCAAAACGTCCATGCCGGAGCGGTCGGGCATCATCAGGTCAAGCAGCACCATGTCGTAGGCGCGCGATTCCATCTTGCGGATGCCCTCGCCGCCATTGGCGGCGAGATCCACTTTGTAGCCTTCGAGCTTGAGCAAGGTTTCCAGGCCTTCGCGGATATCCAGTTCATCGTCCACGACCAGGATGCGGCTGGGTTCGATGGAGGGAGACAATTCAGGTGCGCTCATTTCAGGCGGCATTTACAGGTTGTTTGGAAGCGGACGCGGCGACGCCCTGGGCCAGCGCGCTACGCGACCACGGCAGCCGCAAATGGAAGCGGGTGCCTCCCTGGCGGCTGGATACTTCGATGGAGCCCTTGTGTTCCTGCACGATGCCGTAGGTGACCGCCAGGCCCATGCCGGTGCCTTTGCGGCTTCCCTTGGTGGTGAAGAACGGGTCGTAGATGCGATGGATATGTTCGGGCGAGATGCCATGGCCGGTGTCGGAAACATCCACGCGCGCGCCGGACTCTTCCGCCCAGGAGCGCACGGCCAGCACGCCGCCGCCATCCATCGCGTCGCGGGCGTTCAGGAACAGGTTCAGAAAAACCTGTTGCAGCTTGCCGGCGTTGCCGTGCACCAGAGGCAGGCCCGCCTCCAGATCGAGCTTCACTTCCACGCCCACTTTTTGGATCTGATGTTCCAGCAGCGACATGGTTTCGCGGACCACTTTATTCAAATCCACGTCGCCGAACGAAGTGGTGGAAGTGCGCGAGAAATTCAGCAGCGAATTGACGATTTCGCTGGCACGGAAGGTTTGCTTGGCGATCTTGTCCAGCAGAATGGACTTCTGGTCGTCGTTGGCCACCTGCTTGGCCAGCATCTGGGCGTAGGTGGAGATGACCGCCAGCGGGGTGTTCACTTCGTGGGCCACGCCGGCGGCCAGCAATCCGATGCTGGACAGTTTGTCGGCCTGTACCAGGCGCTGTTCGAGTTCAGCGCGGTCGGTGACGTCGTCAAAGATGATCAGCCGGCCGATCTGTTCGAAATCCTTCGAGACCAGCGGGGCAATGGCGACGTTCAGGGTGGCGCTGCCGCCATTCTGACGGGCGGGAGCGGGTCCCGCGGAAGCCTGCCCGACCTTGCCGTTACTGGTGCCATTAATGGCGCCATTGATGGGGCCGTTGATGGGCACGGGCTCGTGACTGGGCAGGGCGGACAGCGACGTGGGATGCAGCACGAACTTATAAATATGATGAATGCCGGTCTGGCCGCGTACGCGCTCGAACTGATCGGACAGGTCGGCAGGGAACAGTTCGGCGAGTTTGCGTCCCACGGCCGATTGCCGCGAGATCCCCGTGAGCCTTTCGATCTGCGTGTTCCAGCTCTCCACGCGGTCTTCCAGGTCGGCCGCCAGGATGCCTACGTTGATTGACTCGACGATATTCTCGCTGAATTCCTTCAGGCGTTCGTACTCTTCCATTTTGCGCTGCAGCGAGCGATAGAGGGTAGCGTTCTCGATGGCGATTCCGACGTAGCCGGAGATGGTGGCGAGCAGTTCCACATCCACCGTGGAAAGGAAATCGCCGTCCTCGGTGCGGCTGGCACCCAGGTAGGCGATGGTTCGTCCGCGGACCGTGCAGGGGAGATAGTAAGTAAGGTCGAGATCGGCTATGGCGGCGCGCACGGTTGAGGGCCAACTGCGCGACAGCGCGTCAAGCTGATGGCGGGTGCGCTCGAAGAAGATATAAGGCTGCGACAGATCCCAGTTCAGGAAGCTTAGATCCAGTTGATCGGGAGTCAACTCGGGAGCCCGGCGGCGCGCGCCCATGGACATCTTCAGGCGGAACGTGGGCTTATCGCCGGGGTGCTCCTCCGCCAGGAACACAGCCATGTGCCGGATGGAGAGGGTTTGCAGCAGGCGGTCGCAGACCGAATTGAGCATGGCGTCCAGATCGGTCTCGGCGTTCAGTTCGCGGGCGAATTCGACGAGGGTACGCCGGTAATCGTAGCTGTCGCGATAGAAGTGCTTGTCCAATCGCTCCTGGATCCAGTTGCGGATAGGCTGGAACAGGAAGGCGGCCACCAGCATCACCGCGATCAGGCCGGTGTTGCCGACGTCTTTGAAATTCTTTTGGACCAGGCTGCCCAGCGAGAATACGATGCCGTAAAACGCCGCCAGCACGCACACCGTAGCCAGCGTATAGGCATAGCCGCGGCGGAAGAGGATATCGACATCCATCAGCCGGTAGCGGGCGATAGCATACGCCAGGGTCAACGGGATCAATCCTAGCGACAGCACCGAAAGGCGCATGTACTGGTTTGGCAGCACGCCCAGCGCGTACGGCAAGACATAGAGAACGGTAAAGGGAAGGATGCCGCAGAAGGTCCCGTTGCGCAGCCACTTCAACTGTTGGCGCACGATGGGGTCTTCGGCTTTGCGGTAAACCAGGCTGAGCGCGAGGCCGCCCAAAAGGTAAGGAATCACCAGCAATGGCTGCCAGATACGGTCGAGCATCCAGCGCAGTTCCACCGGCGAGATGCCGATTCGCAAAGTGCCCGAAGTGATGGCCAGCCAAAGCGCGAAGAACAGCGCGGGGGGCACGTACAGCATGGCTACCCAGAACTTCGAACGGAACCAGCGGCGCGGCTCCGGGAAAGTCAGGCAGAAGTGCAGAAAAATGGTGGGCGCCAGCAGGCCGGCGGTCACATTGCAGAAGTAGATGACTTTATCGAACCCATTCAGCTTGCCGGTGTAATGGAAGCACCACAGAATGAACGAGACCAGGCACAGGATATAGAAATGCCGCGCCATGTGGGCGCTGCCGCGGCGGTAATAGACAAACAGTCCGATCAGCAGGTAGGCCGCGCCAATCATGTACTGATAGGAGACCGCGGGGTCGAGCGGCTCTTCGCGAATGTAAACGGCGGCCTTGAACTCGACGCCTTGGCGGCTGGCGGTATAATCCGCCTTGTTCCATGCGCCGACCGCGGCCAGAATCTGGGGGACGTCGATGGATTTTACGGTGGCCGCGCCGTTGATCTTCAGCAGCGTGTCGCCGTCCTTGAGGCCGGCCTTGGCGGCCGGACCGTCGGGATCGATGTGCAGGGCCTCGACGTGGCGGCCGCGATCGACCCATACGGCACCGTCGTCCGCCAGGCGGAACTTATGCTGTTGCTGGAAGTTGATGATGGCGGAAGCGGCAGCCGCGATGGTCAGGATGGTCAGGATCGCGGTTGAGAGCTGAAATTTGAGTTCCTGGAACATTCACGCCGCCATCATGGGCTTTCGGGGCACACTACGCCGGAGATCGAGCAGAGCACGTAGCATGCCAGCCGCCGTCATCTTTAATAGTAAGCTTTTCTTGGACTTACCATTGATACAGACGTATGAATCCGGAAATTGGGAGAAGCGGATATGCGGAAGCGTAGCTGGGGGCGTAGCGGGACTTAAAAGTCCCGCCGGCACGCTCAAGCGTGCGCCACGCTATTCGTATCGCAACGCTTCGACGGGATCTACGCGCATGGCGCGCCGCGCGGGCATATACGAGGCCGCCATGGCGACCAGAATCAGCAAGCCTGCCACGGCGAGGAAGGTGAGGGGGTCATACGCGCTCACCCCGAAGAGCATTTTGGCCATCAGCCGGGTCAGCGCCAGGGAGGCGCCGATCCCCACGGCTACGCCAATCAGCGCCATCCGGGCGCCGTTGCCCAGGATCAGGCGCAGCACGTCTTGGCGTTGTGCGCCGAGGGCCATGCGCACGCCGATCTCGTGTGCGCGCTGGCCGGCCAGGCAAGAAATGACGCCATAAATCCCGACGCACGAGAGAGCCAGCGCGAGGGCGGCGAAGATACCCAACAGAACCATCGAAAATCGCCGGGCGGCCAGCGAATTGGAAATGATCTTGTCCATAGGCTGCGTATCGTACACGACGATCTGGCCGTTGATCCTCTCGGTGGCCCGCCGGATGGCGCCCAACTCTAATTCCGGCGATCCCTGGGTGCGCACCACAAATTCCCCGCCGCGGGCCACCAGCGGCACAAACTGATCCGGAACCTGCGAAATCGCCATATAGAATTGGGCCTGGATCGGCGAGTGGGAATCTTCAGCCAGTCCCCATTGCTTCACGTGGCCCACGACTCCCACAATTTCGGCCGCCTGGTTAAGGATTGCGAGGTTCACACGCCGGCCGATCGGGTTTTGCCCTGGGAAGTATATCGTGGCGAATTGTTCGTCGATGGCGATGACCAACGGGGCATGCTCATTGTCCGCGTATGTAAGGAACCGCCCGCGCTCCAAGGGTATTCCCAGGGCCTTCAAATGGTCCGGCTCGACGACGTAAAACAGGGAAGTTTTCATGTCCCCAGTGGTGGCAGGCTTGGGCTGTCCGTCAATCCAGAACGGCAGCTCGGAATCGCCGGACATGGGGAGGGCACCCGCCGTGAGAGAGGCTGCCTCCACTCCCGGAACGGCAGCCACCGTGTCCTGGAGCTGGCGCATAGAGGCGCGCAGGGCGGCCGGCGTGACGCCCTGGATCGAGGGGCAAGATACCGAAAAAGTAATCGCGTGGTGCGGGTTGAACCCCGGATTGACGCTCCAGAGCTTGCCGAGGCTGCGGATCATCAAGCCGGCGCCCACCAGCAGTACCAGCGCCATGGCCATCTGGGCGGCCACGAAGAGCCCTTGCAGCCGCTGGCGCGCGCCGCTCGACCCGCGGCCCCCTTCTTTCAATGTGGCGTGCAGGCCGGCGCGGGAGCTTTTCAGCGCGGGCGCCAGTCCGAAGAAGATCCCGGCCATTACGGATGCGGCCAGCGTGAAGAGCAAAACGTGCGAATCGACATGTACGGACTGAGTTTGCGTCAAGGCTTCCGGCATCACCCGGATAGCCAATTGGGTTCCCCATGCGGCCAGCAACAAGCCCAAACCGCCGCCGGCGCACGAAAGGATCAGGCTCTCGGTCAGAAGCTGGCGGATCACGCGGCTGCGGCGCGCGCCCAGCGCCGCGCGAATCGCGAATTCGCGGGTGCGCCCCGTGGCCCGCGCCAACTGCAAATTGGCGACGTTCACGCAGGCAATCAGGAGAACGAATACGACCGCGGCCAGCAGCACCAGGAGAAAAGGCCGGATATTGCCCACTACGTCCTGTTTGAGCGGGAGGAGTGCGATGCCGGAGCCCTTGTCGGCAGCCGGATAAATTTCGGCAAGACCTTGCGCTACGCTGTCCATGTCCGCCTGAGCCTGCTGGAGCGTCACGCCCGGCTTGAGCCGGCCCACCGCATCCATGCCCATGCCGGTGCGGCGATCGCGAAATGTGGGATCGTTCCACTGGCCGACGGGCACATAGACGTCGCTGATATGGAAATTGCCGCTTTCGTAGCGGAAATCAGCGGGAGTCACGCCCACTACGGTGTAGCCGGCTCCGTCGAGCGTCAACGTTTTTCCGAGCACGTCCGATGCGGCGCCGAATTTTCGTTTCCAGAATCCGCCGCTAATGAGCGCGACAGGCTGAGCGCCTACCTGGTCCTCCTCGGGACGAAACAGGCGGCCCGCCACGGGATTCACACCGAGTACGGAGAAGAAATTCGCGGAGACCATTTCCGAGGGCACGCGCTCGGGCTCGCCCATGCCGGTCAGGTTGAGATTATCCTCGCGGAAGGCCGCGATCGCGGAAAAAGAACGCTGGCTGCGCACCCAGTCGAGGAAATTAGGATACGAGATGGAGGAGTACGAAAACTCTTTGGTTTTGGCATAGATAGCCACCAGGCGATCCGGCTGGTGGTAGGGCAGCGGATTCAGCAAGACGCCATTGACTACGGAAAAAAGGGCGGTATTCGCGCCGATGCCCAGCGCCAGCGTGAGGATCGCAATGGCTGCGAAGCCGGGTGATTTGGCTACCAAGCGGATGCCGTATCGAATATCCTGCAGCAAGGTTTCCATATTCGTGATCCGGGGGCGGATCGAGGTCACGCCGCGTCATGCGCTGCGCCCGGCTCGGCCGCCCCACAGATTTGATACGCCGTTAAGGAGGGTAATGTTCCCTGCGGGCGCGCGCTGTGGGTCGGACGTTGTAGTATGAATCGGCATTTAGGTTCAGCTTCGGAGGGCGGGGCGACGCGAGGGATGAGCTGTTCAACTGGTGCCGTGCTTTCTTGGAAGACTGGCGCTCGGTCGATGAAG
This sequence comes from Bryobacteraceae bacterium, assembly GCA_050011755.1. GTDB lineage: Bacteria > Acidobacteriota > Terriglobia > Bryobacterales > Bryobacteraceae > Bog-159. Next base: position 35,457 of record JBEKIM010000012.1, read on the forward strand.
CCTGGCGTCCCCAGGAGGATCCGTCGCTGAACTTGACCGTTCTTCACGACTTCACCACGGGGCCCTCCGGTTTCATTACCTATTACGCGGTGGCGCGAGATTCCGCGGGCAATCTTTATCGCACGACCATGGAAGGCGGGAACAACCCGTGCGATTGCGGGGTCGTCTTCGCACAAGAGGCCGCCGGAACTTACACGGTATTACACAGATTCTCCGGTGGGGAGGATGGGTCACTGCCATACAGCGGTTTGCTTCATTCAGGAGAGTATCTTTACGGGACCGCCAGCGGCGGCGGCGCCAATGGTGAAGGCGTAGTATTCAGAATCAGGCCTTAGATAATAGAGATGTGTATACTATCCGGTGGATGGATCGAAGTCCTTCGACACTCAGCCCGCGCATAATTCTCGCGATCGCTCTATTCGGCGGCCTGGCCTGGCCCCAGTCACTCGTTATCCAACGCGTCACGGTGATCGACGCCACCGATCGCGCTGCGCAGCCGGATGTGACCGTAGTGATCGGAGGGGAGCGTATCGTCGCGATCAGCCCATGGAAGAAAGCAAAGATTCCGAAGGGCGCGCAAGTTGTAGACGGCCGAGGCAAGTTTCTGATCCCTGGCTTGTGGGACATGCACGAGCATGGCGCCTCGGACTTGCGCGCCCCCTGGAGTCACCTGTTACTGGCCGCAAACGGAGTGCTCGGCGTGCGCGATATGGCCGGCCCGCCCGACGCCCGCGCGTGGCGCGCTCAGCACGCCGCCGATGAGCCTCGCCTGAACGTCTATCTCGGCAGTCCCATCGTGGATGGACCGAACCCGGATTGGGCCGATTCCATTGTCGCCGCCAACGAGGCGCAGGGGCGCGAAGCAGTGATTCAGCAGCAGCAACGGGGCGCGGATTTCATCAAGGTCTATTCATGGTTGCCACGCGGAGTTTACTTCGTAATCGCGGACGAGGCGCGTAAGCGCGGCGTCCCATTCGAAGGGCATGTACCTGGATCGGTGAGCGCCGCAGAGGCTTCCGACGCCGGCCAGAAGAGCATCGAACATCTGACTTTAGTGGCGGAGGCCTGTTCCAGAGAAGAAGCTACTATTCTTGCCGAAGAGCGCAGCCTGAACGAAGTGTTCCGGTCGCCGACCGCAACGATTGAGGAAAAGCTTGCCGCGGGAAAACGCTGGTTTCCCATGGAAGCCGAAAAATACGCCACTTATGACGAGGGTACCGCCCAGGCCCTATTTGCGCGATTCGTAAGAAATGGAACGTGGCAGTGCCCCACTCTGACCGAGATTCGTGGCGCAATGGACGACCCACTATCCCCGGACGACCCCAGGCTGAAGTATCTGAGCGGAGAAGTGCGATCCATCTGGGATGCGGGTCATTACAAGCGCTTTCCGCCGTTGGTCCGGCGCGCCCTGATGGACTCGGCCAAGACCGCATTTGAGGAATCGGTGAAGCTGGTTGGCCGTATGCATCGCGCGGGCGTGAGCATCCTGGCCGGCACCGACAGTATGAATCCGCAGTGCTTCCCGGGGTTCGGTATACATGACGAACTGGCGCTGCTGGTGGATGCCGGGCTGTCGCCTCTGGCCGCTCTGCAGGCCGCCACGCGCAATGCCGCCCGGTTTATTGGGCAGGAGGATCGCCGCGGTACGATTGAGGCAGGCAAAATTGCCGATCTCGTGCTGCTCAATAAGGACCCGTTGACGGACATCCACAACAGCCGTTCCATCGATGCAGTTGTACTCGGCGGCAAACTGATGCCACGGGCTGCGCTCGATGCCATGCTGGCGCAGGCCCAGGCTTTGGCGAGCCGGCAGGCGATCGGAGGGACCCAGAAGAGAAACTGATGGCTCCAAGGCGCTTGCAACTCATCCACCCGGATTTGAAGCGGGCCCGGCGATGCCGATTGATATTGGTTCTGTGGAGTCGATCGGGGCCACCGCGAAGGACCGCGGGGGCTCCCCGGCCTGGCCGATCCGCCACATGGTTTCGAACGCCGATTCCAGGTGCCGCGTGAAGCGGCGGCTATCGAACAGTGCGGTCGAAAGCCGGTTCGCTTGCAGCTTTGCGCGGATGGCACGCAAGCGGTCCGAATCGAGCGCAAGTTCCAACGCCAGGGACTCGTAGTCCGCCAGGGAAGAGGTCACCAGTTCCGGCAGCCCGACCGAGCGCAGCAGGCTTCCCGCCACGCGTCCCGCGAATGTCCGGCCCAAGCACGTGATTACCGGGCAGCCGCTCCAAAGCGCATCGCT
>JBEKIM010000013.1:0-37040 GCA_050011755.1 Bryobacteraceae bacterium
ACGGCCTGGCGTTCTACAACGGAACCGCGTATGGATTTACCTCCGATGGCGAAGTGCTCACCATCAACCTGAGCACCGGCGCCGGAACCGCGATTGCCTTCTATTCGCCCGGCTTCGGCGGCACCACGGTATTCTCGCCCGCCGGACCCAGCGTGCCCAGCGACTTTAACCATGATGGCCATCCCGACGTGATCTGGGAAGACCCAACCTCCGGATTTGCCCAGATCTGGTACCTCGGCGGGGCCCAAGGCGTTTCCGTCACCGGGGCCGCGGATCTTACCCAGACGAACCCGTGGCACATTGTCGGCATCGCCGACTTCAACGGCGATGGCAATCCGGACGTGCTCTGGCAGGATCCGGTCAGCGGCGCTGTACAAGTCTGGTTCCTGGGAGGTCCCGGCGGCAATATGCTGCTCTCCGCGGCCAACATCACCAACAAGAATTCATGGCACATCGTATCGGTGGCGGACTTCAACCGGGACGGCCATCCCGACCTGCTTTGGGAGGACCCCACATCCGGATTTGCGCAGATCTGGTATATGGGCGGATCGCAAGGCACCACTTACATGGGCGCCGCCGACCTGGATCAGACCAACTCGTGGCACATCGTCGGCACCGGCGATTTCAACCGCGACGGTGTGCCCGATGTCGTATGGCAGGATCCCGTGAGCGGCACCGTCCAGATCTGGTATATGGGTGGCACGGCGCCGGGTCTCCAGGGCAGCCAGTTGCAATCCGCCGCCAACTTGCCCGCCAATTCATGGCACGTCACGGTGATTGCGGACTTTAACCAGGATGGGCATCCCGACATCGTGTACGAGAGCCCGTCAACCAATGCGGCACAGGTGTTCTTCTATACCGGCGCGCAAGGCACCACTCCATCCGGCAATGCCGTCTTGAGCGGTCCGAATCCCTGGTATCTGGCGGGCCCCCACTAGAGCCGCGTCAGGCGTGTCCCAAAAAACACCGGGCAAATGCCTGAACCCGCGGCTCTACGCGCTACGCAACGCGCCGCGCTTTCGAGATGATGGCTGACAGTTCCGGCGGTCGCCTCAAACGGATCAATCGGATTTCCTCAAGCAGGCGAATTGCGTTGTCGAGTTCCGTTCGCCTGTGGTGCAGCTTTAGAAGTTCAGAGTCTGGGGGAGTGAATGGGCGTTGTGGCGACATTTGCTTTTAGCAAGCTCCTTAGTATGACCCAAGAATAATCCTATAGCTTATGGATATAACCCTATGTGTAACCGAGAACTCACCCTATATAAACCCCCTGTTTGGGGGTATTGGCGAACTCTTTTGAGGGCTCGGAGGCCCCGAAGGCCGGCAACCGTGACCACTGCCAAGATCGACCGCCCAGCAACCTGCCAAATAATGCCTCCGCCCTTTGTCCAGGTTCGTATTTGGTAGCGAGGTGGGAAATATAATGAAAATCGCAATGCTCGCTTTGGCGGCCGCCATGCTCCCCGCGTGCGCGCAGGATATCAAGCTGCCGGTCAATCTGGACGCGCTCGCCGATAAAGCGGACGAAGCCGTAACCGTCACCATGGATAAGTCCATGCTGAAGCTTGCCGGCAAATTCCTGAACGACAAAGACGGTGACGACGCCGACGTTCGAAAACTGCTCGCCGGTCTCGACAGCATCTACGTGAGAAGCTTCCAGTTCTCACATGAGGGCCAATACAACATGGCCGACGTGGAAGCCTTGCGCACCCAGTTGCAGGGCCCCGTATGGGGACGTCTGGTCGGCGTCAGGTCCAAACACAGCGAAAATGTCGACGTGTATTTTAAGGATGGCGGAAACGGGCAACTCGGTGGCATCGTGGTCATCGCCGCCGAACCCAAAGAACTCACCATCGTCCACATTATCGGTACGCTCGATCCCGAGAAGTTGGCGGATCTGGGTGGTGAGTTCGGCATTCCTCGCCTGGAGCGTTCCAGCACCTGGAGGAAGGCACGATGAAAACACCCGCCTGGGCCGCGGCTCTCGTGGTTTTGCTGTCGTCGGGTGCTGCTTGGGGCGGCGATGCGGAGTTCGATCGCATCGTGAAAGCCATCGAAACCCATTACGGTACCCAGCGCGTGCACGTCCCGTTCATGGGCGTCGCGAACTTCGCCGTGAAGGTGGCCCATCCGGAGGGCGCCAGCGGCTTCAAACTCGCTCTCTTCGAGGGCTTGAAGGATCTGAAGTCCCGGGACGACCCCGACGACTGGCGCGACCGGGATCGTTTCATGGATACGCTGCCCGGTCCCCACCTGCATCCCCTGGTGCGCACGCATTCCAGGGCCAACCGGGAGGCGACTTACATCTTCATGGGCGAGGCGAGCAAGTCCACACGCATCCTCATCGCCACCTTCGAACCCGACCAAGCCACCGTGATCGAAGTGAAAGCCAACATCGACACGCTGCTCAAGTCTCTCGAAGAACCGGGCCACGCCGGCCGCACCCTGGGCGGCGAGCGATAAAGTGGGGCGCTTTACCGGACAATCGGGAAAAATGTATCTTTCTAAAACGCACCCCTCTTGCCGGCTTCGAACGGGGCCTGCATGCCGTGCGCAGTGAGTGCGTGGTTCTCGCCACGTCTTATCGGCGTTCATCGGCGTTTATCGGCGGCCAAATATGCTTTTCCTTAGCTACACGCCCAAAATCAAAACCAATGTTGGCCGCCGATAAACGCCGATGAACGCCGATAGGACAAGCACCGGACAAAAGGCAACTTCGGTCTCGTGCCGGCATGACGCCCCTGCTGTCACTCCTTCTCCTCCATCACACGCATCAATTCCTCGCGCGCGATGATCTCCACCGTCGCACTTACCTGCCCCCCTTCGGGAACCTCCAACGATGCACACCGGCTCCCCAGAGCCTTCAGCCAGTCCGGCCGCTGCAGGATCGGCCACGGATTCGGGCTGTCGGTGGCGAACACCCGGTAGCGCCCGGGCGCCAGGGCCCCAAACTCGACGCCGTTGTTCCCCATCATCCCGGCGCGCTCCAGGCCCATGCCCAACCGGCTGGCGTCCTCCGGAAATATCAGCGCTGAAATCAGCCGGTCCGCGGGCGCGTTGGCGATCTCCACGTGTACATCGGCCATTTTGCTGCCGATCATGAGTCGTAATGGCCCCGTCGTGCCCGGCGCAATCTGAAAGCCTCCCGGCGATATGGCTTGACCTCCCAAAGAAGCGGACTTCAGGTAGCCGGGCATGCCTACGAACAGCCGCCAACGGCCCGGCAACACACCCGGCAGCATGAATCCGCCATCCTTATCCACCTGCGCCTGCAGTTGCGGCATGAAGTAGGTACCGTCCACCGGCGCCAGCGAGACCTGTGCATTCTCCATCGCCGGATGGTCGTCGGAATCGAATTGCACACTCCCCTTCAGGTCCGTGCCGCCTTGCAGCGAAATCTGTACCGGATCGGGTGGCCCCGGCCCGATTTCCACGGGCCGTTCGGCCGCCATTGCGTGCCCGTCGCGCATGCTGAATACGGTCAGAAGATAAGACCCTGGAATCACGGCCTCGATTTGAAATTTGCGGCTGGCCGCGTCCGCCCCGGAATTGGTTTGCATCAACGTCCGCATGGTCCGGTTCACGGGCGCCAGCATCACGTTGATCGATCCGCGTGTATCCTGATCGCCTCCCGTCACGCTTCCGCGCAAAGTGTATGCCGGGCCGCGGGTCAACTGAAAATCGATGTTATCCAGACTCGCACCCGCCACCACGTTCAGACGCGTAGCCGCGGCGGGATCCACTCCGCCTCCGTAAAACTGCGGGTAGTAAGTTTCGTGCGGCATGCGAGGATCGCCGCGCGGCAGCAGCGGATGGGCGGCGGGCAAGTCCGTTCTGCAGTGGACGAACACATAATAGTGGCCCGCGGCCAGATTTTCGATATGATACTCGCCCTTCTCGTTGGCCGACCCGAAACCGTGCGCCCTCAGGGTCCGCCGGTTTTGCTCGTATACGAATTGCGCCGCGTTCGCGCCGCAATTGCGCACGGGCATGCCCTCCTCATTGACTACGCGTCCGCTGATCGAACCATCCGGCGTCAGGGAAATCTCGACGCCCTTCTTTTGCTCGCCATCTCCCAGCGCGACGCCATTGTCCCGGGGGGTCATGAACATTGCCTGCGGTGGACTGTAGCCCTGTCTTTGCGGGTTGATCCAGTAGTTTCCCGCCGGGAGTTGGCGGAAGGCGAAGCGGCCGCTGGCATCTGTCACGGCGGTCAGGGAGCCTACCGGCCCGTTCAGCATCACCTGCACCTTTTTGAGCGGCGCCTGCGTCACCGCGTCGGATACGGTCCCTTCGATACTGCTCGTGCCGGTGGGAGTGGGCGGCGGCGCGGGCTGCGTGGGCTCGGAAGGCTGCATGGGCCGTGGCATCAGCCGCGGCTGCGCCATGGCCATCGCAGCCAGCAGGCAAATCGAGAGTAAACGCATATTCAATTCCCCGCCGGCTGCGTCCCGGCCAGGATCAGTTGCGTTTGCCGTTCGATCCGGGCGCCTTCCGCCACATCGAACGCCTCGCTGAGCATATCGAACGGCTTCAGGAAGCCCGGATCTTCGTAAGCCAACGGATCCATTTCTTCGAACGCGAACAGCTTATACCGGCCCGGCGTGACTCCTTTGAATTCGAAATGGCCGGCATCGTCGGCCGAGGTGCGATGGTAGAAACTCAAGACATTCGCGTATTTGCCGAAAGGCGCCAGCAGCATCTCCGCCCGCGGCAAGCGAGCTATACCAGCGGGCACCGCAACCGTGCCGGTTACGACCGCGGCGCGGGCGCTCACTACAATATGCAACGCGTCCCGCGTGCCTGAATCGATGGTCATATCGTCGACCAGCACATCTCGATCGCCCAGCCGCATCGCCTTCATGTAGCCGCCCTGCGGTATCGGCTTCACGCCGATGTCCCAAATTCCCGGAACCACGTTGGGGACCACGAAAGTGCCGTCCGCATGCGCCTCGGTCCGGATCGTGCGCCTGCCCGGAGGATAACCGCCGGGGATCAGCGAGACTTCGAACGGGCCGTCGCTCGCGCCGCCTTCCAGGTCCACGCGGCCCGCCAGGTCGATGCCCCGATCCGGATGAAGCGTGACGTCTACTCCGCCGGGCGGTACTTCGATTCGCTCCGTCGCGCGATAGTCCCGTCCCCCCGCGGAGAAGGATGCCACGATCACATACGTCCCGGAGAGGATGTTCTGCACCTGAAACTCGAAATTCGGCCCCGTCGTGCGCGTTCCCCCACTTTGGTAGTTGGTGTCCGCCACCTCCTGCGAGTAGATATTGATTTGCGCCCTGGCGCCGGCAGGAACGTCGCTGGGGACCACCACCTTACCGCGCACGGGAGCCATAGCCTGCGGCACGAGATTGAAATCGATGCCTTCCACGTCCTGGCCCGCCGCCACTTCGAGCGGCGCCGCGGCAGAGATGCGGTTGGCGTTCGGATAGAATTGCACCCCGTACATCTTCTGCGTATTGCCCTGCCCCGCCGTGGCTTCCGGTTGGATCGTCAGCGCCGGAGTGTAAGATTCGGCCGCCATCACCAGATATTGGCCTTCTGGAACATCCTGGAAGTGATATTGGCCACGCGGGTCGGTGCTGCCAAACCGGCTGAACCGGTAGGAGGGCCTCAGCCGCACCCAGGCGGATTGGAGCAGGCGCATTTGCGCGTTAGGCACCGGGTCGCCGTCCGAATCCAGCACCACGCCGGAAATCGATCCGAGCGGCCGCAGCCGGAAAGTGATTCCAAAGCGCACGTCGCCGGGCGCCAATTTCAGGGTGCTGGGCGCGCGATTCGACCTGGTGGCGCCGAACCAGGTCCTCTCGAAGCCTTGCAGATCCACGTGCAGTCTGTATTTGCCCGCCGGAATGTCGATGAAGCCGAATGCGCCGTTCGCTTCGCTGAACGTGAGCGCATCGAGCGGCGTCGCGTCTATCGTCGATAGCGTCACTGCGGCGCGCCGGATGGGAGCTCCGGTCGCGTCGTTCAGGACCACACCGCTGATGGCGGCGAAACGCGGCGCCGGCGGTGGCGCCGGAGCCTGCACCCGGGCCGCCGGTTGCGCCCCACAAAGCGCCGCCAGGCAAACCGGAATCGCGCAAATCCAGCCGATACACATGGGTTCGAATGTATTGGACCGTTTCGGCAAGCCGCCGGTTCCTTATATTGCGTCACTGGCCCGCGAGCAACTCCCGGATCTCATAATGCAATTCGCGATCCAGCACCATTTCCAAGGTGGTACCCTTCGGCAGGATCAGGTCCGGTCCGCGCGTGGACAGTACCGCAATCAAGCCGGCCGCCGCGCCGGCGATTGCGCCGATACCCGCGCCCATCGCGCCGCGGCCTGCAATCGCGCCCACCGATGCGCCCGCGCTGGCCACCTCCCCGACTCGCCGCGCGTCGGCGGCTTTGTCGCTGTCCCCGATAATCTTGCCTTCCTGCCGGTCCACATCGTTGCCGCCGGCGCTATCCAGCCGGGATCGGAACTCCCGCGTGACGCCGTTCGGGAGTGTCAGCGAATCGAAACGCACGTACAATTCCGCCTTGCCCTTTACCTTACCCGCGCGCTTCACCTCGGTTACCGTGCCCGCCACGTAGCTGCCTTTCGGAATGACGATCCGCCCGTTTTGGGCGATGGGGAAGGCCGTTTCCAGGTAGACGCGGTCGCCTGCGGCGGAGCATTTGGTATTGAGGCTGTTCACCAGGTTGAGGGGAATCTTGGTGCCGGCCTCGACCACCACCTCGTCCGCTGCCGCCGGCTGCACAATCGGCAGGAGCAGTAAAGCAGACATCACACACTGAACGTGGGCGCGCACAATCCTCCGTCAATTATAAGCCAGGTTCCGCCGCTACCGGAACCATCTGAAAATAAACGGCCGGCGGAAATCCTCGTGCTACCCTGGAGGTGGGGCGAAGAGATCGGATTTCCGATGGCGCGCGGATTTGGGTGCCGTTGGCTTCGTGGTTTTTCCAAGGCTCAGTAAACAAAAGACTTATTGGGTTCGTTCGTCACAAAATGTAAATAGCAGGCGAAAAAACAACGCAACCAGCTATCGTTCGCGGTTTCCGATATACTATGGTTTCAGAGGGATGGTATGAGAAAATACGGGAAATTTGCCGTTCTGATCGCTGTCGTGATCGCGGCCTTGGTCTGGCTCGCCAGCACCGGAGTCAGCGAAACCAAAACCTACTACAAAACGATTTCCGAGGTGGGCCAAATGGGTGACCGCGCCTTCTCGGAACGCTTGCGCGTGGCGGGCGACGTCGAAGGCGGATCGATCCAGCGAGCCAAGGGAGAAGTTTGCTTCACCCTCACTCAGGACAAGAAGCAATTGAAAGTGGCGTACTCCGGCTCCGATCCCCTCCCCGACACGTTCCGCGACGGCGCGCAAGCCCTCGCCGACGGCCACATGGGCCGCGACGGCGTCTTCCATGCCAGCAAAATCCAGGCCAAATGCGCCTCTAAATATGAAGCCAAGCCGGGCCAGTTGCGTGCCGCACCGGCGCTCCCCGTGAACAAGACGACTTAGAAAGGCCAAAGCATGGAAAACGTAGCATCCCTGGCTGTACTACTGGCTTTTTGCGCCTCTATATATGCGCTCCTCGCATCCGTCGTTGGCCGCCTGCAACGTAAGCCATTTCTGATAGTTAGCGGCGAACGCGCGGTCTACGCCGTTTGGGCTCTCATCTCTATTGGCTCCGGTATCCTGGTCTACGGCCTGGTCACGGGTGACTTTCGTTTCTCATATGTTGCCCAGCACAGCAACCGCACCATGCCCCTGCTCTATAAATTCGCGGCCTGGTGGGGCGGGCAGGAGGGTTCCCTGCTCTTCTGGAGCTGGCTACTCGCCACATATTCGGCCATCGTAGTCTTCACCAATCGCCGCAAACACCGCGACATGATGCCTTACGTCGTCGGCGTCCTCATGTTCGTCCAGACCTTCTTCTTACTCCTGAATAACTTCGTGGTGAACGCCTTTAAGATGTTGTCGCTCGAAGGCACAATCACCCCGGTGCAGGACGGCAATGGTCTGAACCCCCTCCTGCAGTATCCGGCCATGGCGATTCACCCGCCCATGCTCTACCTGGGATATGTAGGCTTCACCGTACCTTTCGCGTTCGCCATCGCCTCGCTGATCACCCGCCAGCCGGGTGACGCCTGGATCCACCCGACGCGCCGCTGGACGCTCATTACCTGGCTCTTCCAATCGACCGGAGTGATGCTCGGCATGGCGTGGGCCTATCACGTACTCGGATGGGGCGGCTACTGGGGCTGGGATCCCGTCGAGAATGCCTCCCTGCTTCCCTGGCTCAGCGGCACCGCATTCCTTCACTCCGTCATGATGCAGGAGAAGAAGGGAATGATGAAGGTCTGGAACATCGTCCTGATTTCCACCACCTTCCTTTTATGTATTCTGGGTACTTCGCTCACCCGCACCGGCCTGGTGCAATCCGTGCACGCTTTCGCGCAGGGCCCCCTGGGCAGGTACTTCATCTCTTTCCTTTCCATATGCATCGCCGGCATTACCTACTTGATTGTCGACCGGCTCCACTATTTGAAGAGTGAATCCCAACTGGAAAGTGTCATCTCCCGCGAGTCCAGTTTCCTGTTCAATAACCTGATCCTGTTGGCTAGTTGCTTCGCGGTGCTGTGGGGCACCTTGTTCCCGGTTATCTCCGAAGCAGTCTCGGGCGAGAAGATCAGCCTCGATCAGGTCTGGTTCAACAAGCTCATGATTCCCATTGGGTTGTTCCTGCTGATCCTCACGGGAGTCGGTCCTTTGTTCGCCTGGCGCCGCACTTCCATGGAAAGCTTGCGCCGTAACTTCCAGTGGCCCGGCATCGCTTCGCTCGTTCTGGTGATCGCGCTTTTCGCGGCCGGCATGCGCAGCTTCTACGCCCTGATTTCTTTCGGCTTTTGCCTCTTCGTCGCGCTCACCGTGCTAATGGAATTCTATAAGGGTAGCCGCGCCATCGCGGCGAAGAACGATATGAATCTGCTGCGCGCCACCGTGGAGTTGACGCATCGCAACACGCGCCGCTACGGCGGATACCTGGTCCACATGGGCATCGTGCTTATATTCATCGGGTTCACGGGCGCGGCCTTCAATCAATCCGACGTCAAGGAAATGAATGTCGGCGATACCTTGAAGCTGGGTCACTACGATCTGAAAGTCATCGATCTGAAGGAAGGCGAAAACGCCAACTATAGCTGGAATCACGCCACGGTCCTGGTTTCCCGCAACGGCGACGTGCTGGGCACGCTCGAACCCGAGAAGCGCTTCTACAAAGCCAGCCGGCAGGGGACTTCCGAGGTGGGCGTGCGTCCGCGCCTCAACGAAGATCTGTATCTGAACTTTGGCGGCATGTCCGACGACGGCGTGCGCGCCGTCATTCAAGCTTATGTTTTCCCGCTGGTCTCCTGGATCTGGATCGGAGGCCTGGTGCTGATCGGCGGAACGCTGGTGTGTCTCGTGCCCAGCAAAATCAAAATGCAATATGCCCGCACCGAAGTGGTCGGGATTACCAGGAAATATGCAGAAGTTCCAAAGTAACTTCGTGGAGCGGGCCGCTCTGCTGTGCGTCCTCGTTTTGGCGGCAGCCCCCATCGCCTTTGGCGAGACCGCGGCGGAAAAACCCAGCGTGGATGTCCGTCGCGTGGGCGCGCACATCGGCTGCCAGTGCGGCTGCAAAGATACCGTGGCCACCTGCGCCATGCTGGAGTGCAGCTTTTCGAAGCCCGCGAAGGAGAAGATCGCCAAACTGCAAGCGTCCGGTTGGACCGACAAAGCCATCACCGACGATTTCGTCGCGGCCTACGGCGCCGCCATCTACCGCGGCGACCCCAGCGCCTACGGCTGGCTGATTCCCTATTTGTTGATCGCGCCCGGGCTGGCTCTCATTTGGTGGTTCGTGCGCCGCTATAGTAAGCCGCGTCCCATTGCTGAAATGGGTCCCCCGCCGGACGATTCCGAACTGTCCAAGTATCATGAGCAGATCGAAAAGGATATGGCGCACCTCGAATAAATGATTATCGTCATAGCAGCGCTAATCGCCGTCGGGGCGATGGTCTTCATCCTGACGGTGCGGGCCAAAGACCTGCCCGAACCCGAACCGGTCTCCCCCTTTCAACACCTGGATGAGCGCAAAGCGGCTATCTACGAAAACCTGCGCGACCTTCAGTTCGAGTACCGGCTGGGCAAGTTATCGGACCATGACTATCAGCAGACCAAGAAAGACCTGCAGCGCGAGTTAGCCGGAGTCATGGCGGAAGTGGACCGCATCAAGTTGCAGCTCAGCCCCAATGGCGCCGCCGCACCGCCGCCCGCCCCCGCGCCCAAACCCATCGATCCGCTGATTTGTCCGCACTGCAGCGCAAAGTTCCCCCAACCGCTGAAATTTTGCGGCGAATGCGGCAAGCCCATGGCGGTGGCAAAATTATGAAAAACCAAACCCGCTGGCTGCCGGTCTGCGCATGCCTGTGCTTGTGCTCCGCGCCTCTGTTGGCCGCGGTCGACGGCACAGTCGTCAACAAGACCACCGGCCAGCCGCAGTCCGGCGCTACGGTCACTTTATATAAGCTGGGCTCGGCCGGTATGGAGTCGGTCGAGAGTGTCAAGTCCGGCGCGCAGGGCAAGTTTCACATCGATCAGACCCCGAGCGGTCCCCACCTGATTCAAACAGCGTACGACGGCGTGACTTACAATCACATGCTGCCTCCAGGCTCGGCCATGTCCGGCATTTCGCTCGACGTTTATAACTCCTCCAAGCAACCTGGTGCGGCCCGCGTCTCGCGCCATTTTCTGATCTTCCAGCCGAGCGGTGCGCAGATGTCCGTCAATGAAGGCTACATCTTCGCCAATAGCGGGACTACCACCTACAACGATCCGGATGGCGGCACGCTGAAGTTCTATCTGCCCACCGCCGCCAAAGGCATCGTGCAGGTGAAGGCCACCGCGCCGCAAGGCATGCCCATCGACCGCGCCGCGGACAAGACCGGCCAGAAGGATATTTACAAGATCGACTTCCCCATCAAGCCCGGCGAAACCAGCATCCAGATATCGTACCTGGTCCCTTATAGCGCGGGCGCCGTCTTCGAAGGCAAAACCGTGGGCAAGACCGACGAGCCTACTTTGTTGGTAGTCCCCAACGGCGTCACACTGCAGGGTGAAGGGGTCGAGAACCGGGGCCAGGAGCCGCGCTCGCAAGCCACAGTCTACAGCGTCAAAACCGCCGCTTACAAAGTAGCGATTGCCGGTTCGATGCCTGCTGCCCCGGCTGCCGGCGAAGGGGATGCCGCCGATAATGGCCCATCTCTGGAAGAGGTATCGCCCAAGATCCTCCAGCAAAACATGAAGTGGATTCTGGTGCTGGCCTTCGGCATCCTGGCCCTTGGTTTCATCGTGCTCTACCGCGCCCAGCCGGCGGCCGCGGTTCCGAGCGACCGTCGGGAAGCGCCGAAAGGAAATAATGAACGCGGTCGCCGCTGAAGGCGTCTGGAAGTTCTACGGGGACTACCCGGCGCTGCGCGACGTGGTGCTTCACGCCGAGCCCGGCGCGTGTCTCGCCTTGATCGGACGCAACGGGGCCGGCAAGACCACCCTGCTGCGCATCATCGGCGGATTCTCCAAGGCCGGCCGCGGGCAAGTCCGCATCTTCGGCAACGACCCGCGCGAAACCGAAACACGCCGCCGCGTAGGATGGATCGGCCACGGCATCTCGGTCTACGATGAGTTGTCGGCCCTGGAAAATCTGAGCCTCTTCGGGCGGCTCTACAATCTGCCCGATCCCCATAAGTCCGCCATGGAGTGGCTGGAGCGCACCGGGCTGGCGCGCGTAAAGGACGGCCTGGTCCGCGAGTTCTCGCGCGGTATGCGCCAGCGCCTGGCCGTGGCCCGCGCGTTCCTGCATCAGCCTTCCGTTCTGCTCCTCGACGAACCCTTCACCGCGCTCGACGACCGCGCCATCGCCGTGCTGCAGCGCCTGTTGCGGGAAGCCCTGGCGGAAGGCCGCACCGTGGTCATGTCCACCCACCAGTTGCGCGAGGCTTTGGAATTGGCTACCCACGTGGCTCTGTTGAACCGCGGCAAGGTCTCCTTTCATGGCGAGCGCACGGCGGAAATGGTGGCCGACCCCGGCTGGGTCTACGCGCACTACGACGAGGCCTGATGGACTTCTTCCGCCAAACCTGGGTCATCGCCCGTAAGGACTTGCGCGCTGAACTCCGCACGAAAGAAGCCATCAACGCATCTTTGGCCTTCGCGCTGGTCATCCTGGTTTTGTTCAGCTTCGCTTTCGATCCCCTCGAAGACCAGACCCGCGAAATGTCCGGCGGCCTGTTGTGGATCGTCTTCGCCTTCGCCGGTACCCTGGTCCTGAACCGCAGCTTCGCGCGCGAAGTGCCCAACGATTGCCTGGATGCCCTGGTCGCCGCGCCCATCTCCGGCGCCGCGCTATTCATGGGCAAAGCGCTCGCCAACTTCCTGCTGGTGATTTCGGTGGAGCTGGTCTCGTTACCTGTCTTCGGTATCTTCTATAATGTGCACTGGACCAGCCAGATCTGGTCGTTGCTGTTGGTGTTGGCGCTGGGTACCTGGGGCCTCACGGTGATCGGGACCATTTTCAGCGCGCTGACCGTCAATATCCGGCTGCGTGAATTGATGGCGCCGCTGCTGGTTTATCCCATGATGATCCCGGCCCTGATGAGCGCCATGCAGTTGACCATGCAGTTGATTTCCGGCAAGCCGCTGGGCGGTGAAAACGAAGTCTGGCTGCGCCTGCTGGTGGCTTTCGACGTGATTTTTACGGCGCTGTCTCTGGTTCTGCTGGAGACCGTCCTGGTAGGGTAAGTAGCACGGCCCTTGGCCTGTGCAGGAGCTCTTTATGCGCGAAAAGCTAATCTATGGCCTCGGCGTAATCGCGGCGGTTCTGCTGGCCCGCGATCTCTACTCGATCTTCATGCAGCTTCCCGACGAAGCTTCGCAGGGAATGATCTACCGCATCATCTTCTTTCACGTGCCCGCGGCCATCACCGCCATGCTGTGCGCGTGCGTCACCTGCATCACCAGCATCGTGTACCTGCTCACCAAGAACCTGAAATACGATGCGATATCGGTTGCTGTCACCGAAGTCGGCCTCGCGTTTCTGGCCGCCAATCTGGTTACCGGCTCCATCTGGGGACGCATTATCTGGGGCATCTGGTGGACCTGGGATGCGCGCCTCACGTCCGCGCTGGTCTGCTGGCTGCTTTATGCCGGATATCTGATGCTGCGCCGCGCCATCGAAGAACCCACCTCACGCGCGCGCATTTCGGCGGTCTTCAATATCTTCGCTTTCGTCGACGTTCCCATCGTCATTTTCTCGATCAAGTGGTGGCGCACACAGCATCCCCAGCCCGTGTTCTGGGGCGGCGGCAGCATCGATCCGGCGATGCGGCTGACGGCCATCCTCAACCTCATCGCGCTCATTCTCCTGGCCGTGGTGCTATCTCTCATCCGCCTTCGCCAGGAGGAAGTGCAGCGCGAAATCGATTCCATCCGCCGTTACGCGCACGCTGTTTAATGGAGACTCAATGGACATACGCAATTTCACATTCATGTTTTACGGCTTCCTGGCCGCCTGGCTGATACTGGTCGTCTACGTGCTCTCCCTGGTCTCGCGCGAGCGCAAGATCACCGAGCAGCTCAGGGGCCTGAGGGGCCTGCTGGACGACCGGGAACACAAGTGAGCCACAGCCGGCGAAGTCTAGGCTGCACATGCGGCCACATCCGCTAAAATGAATCCAGTGCATAAGACACCTGCATTCACTATGGAGCGTTACGGCCGGTTGCCTGATATGGACCGCTCGTTTGACATAGCGTATTGGCAGCGAGGTTAATTACCTCATCGTGGGCGGGTATGCCACGATATCCAGCCCCGCGTCCAGCCGGGTTGGTTCATCGGCAAAGAGGATCTCTTGAAGAACAAACGCAGAACGGGTCGCCACATAGACTTGCACGATGCGGGATTATTGCGATGAGTGGTTCAATCGAGAGGCGCAGCTTCCTGGCTGCCGCCTCCGCGGCGCTGCTACCCGCCCGCGCGCAGACTGCCCTCCATGGCTTGCCGGCGCCGATTATTAAAGATGTTACCGTAATCGCCACCGCGCCCGCGGGAGTGCGGCTATCCGTAGTCAAGATCTCAACCGATCAGGATGGTCTCTACGGCTACGGCTGCGCCACTTTCACGCAGCGCGCCGAACTGGTGAACGCCGCCGTCGAGCGGTACCTTCGCCCCTTCCTCATCGGTAAACGCGCCGACCGCATTGAGGATATCTGGCAATCCTGCTACGACAGCTCTTATTGGCGCAATGGTCCCGTGTTGAACAACGCCATCAGCGGCGTCGATCAGGCGCTCTGGGATATCAAGGGACGCCAGGCGGGGCTGCCGGTTTACGAACTTCTGGGGGGCAAGTGCCGCGAGGCGGCCGCCTGCTACACGCATGCCGCGGGCGCCGAGATCCAGCAGACCATCGACCAGGCCCGCAAGTTCATGGACCAGGGCTTTCGCCACGTGCGTGTGCAGGTGGGCGTGCCCGGCATGGCGGGCTATGGCGCCGCCCGCGGCGATGCGTCCATCGGCGCGTTGCACGACGGCCCGGTTTTCGAGCCGGCTTACTACATCCGCCGCGCCCTGAAGCTGTTCGAAGAGTGCCGCAAGCAGCTTGGGGATGAGGTCGAACTGCTCCACGATGTGCATGAGCGCGTCTCGCCCAACCAGGCCGTACAATTCCTGAAGGATGCCGAACGCTTCAAGATGTTCTTCATGGAAGATCCGCTATCTCCGGAAGATATCGAATACTTCAGGCAGATCCGCGGCCAGTGTGCCACGCCCATCGCCATGGGCGAGCTCTTCAACAGCCCGCACGAATGGACCCCGCTGATCACCGGACGCCTGATCGATTACATCCGCATCCACGTGACACAGGCCGGCGGCTTGACGCCTGTGCGGAAAATCGCCGCCATGGCCGAGATCCATGGCGTGAAGACGGCTTGGCACGGCCCCGGCGATGTCTCGCCGGTCGGGCACGCCGCCAACGTGACCCTCGACCTGATCTGCTACAACTTCGGCATCCAGGAATACTCGGCCTTCAACGATCGCGTGCAGGAAGTCTTCCGCGGCTGCCCGGTGATGAAGAACGGTTACTTATACGCGAACGATACCCCCGGCTGGGGCATCGAAGTGGACGAGAAACTGGCGGCCAAGTATCCCTACGGCAGCTTCGAGTCCGGCGAGCGCAAGCGGCTCGACGGCGGGTGGGGCGAAGTCCGCCGCAGCGACGGCACAGTCATCAAGCAGTAGACCGTCACTCCGCGCGACGACGAGTGTTACCTGCCCCATGCAGGGCGGGCCGCGCACTTGCGGTGGCAGTCTGGAAGAAACCGGCAAGGTATCTTGCGGCCCCCTGCGGAACGGTAAATCCAAGTTGGCATCGGATGACGACCCACGTGAGGCCGGCCTCCGAGCGGAAGAAGCCTTCCGGGACATGGTCGATACGGTCGAACAGTGTTCCAGGTGGCTGGCGAAGAACTCTATCGCGCGTTATTGAACAAAAGCCGAACGGCGAAGGCTGTTAACAGCCTTGGGACGGATACGGAGTACTGGACGCAGGCGGCGAACATAATCCTGCTCGCGAAGGACGATGTGCTATCCAAGCCGGCGCCCCCGGTTTCCGCCACCTCGACGCCAGTTCCGGAAAGAACAGACTACTTCAGCGCCTCGTTGATCTCGATATCGCGTTTCAGAACCTCGGTTAGGATCTCAGACAGCTCTACGCCCCGCCGTTCGGCCTTTCGGGAGAAATATTCCCAAACGCTTCGCTCGATCGATGCAGCCATCAGCACTTTCGCGCCCGGCGGAATATGATGAAGGCCCCGGATGCCCTTACTGAAGTCGATTTCAAAGGGCATGCCCTCGTCATCAATGGATTGATTTTCATAGAATCTCCCGATACTGGACGATTCCGGTCTGTGTTGCTTTGCGGACCGAGATCATGCGGACTCTCACCGTTCCGGCGTCTTCCAGCCAGAGATAAACGGCCGAAAGCATCATACCATTGCGGCACAACCGATCGAAAGCCACCGGTCCACCGCTTGACTGTGCTCTATATCGGCCGTAGTGACGAGGCGCGAATCGTTGAATATCGTACGCGCGAGATCGAAGGAAACTCCGTGCTTTCGCACGTTTGCCGCCGCTTTGACCTCATCCCATTCGAATTGAAATTGACCGGTCATTCAGAACCTATTGTTTCGTGTAGACCATCGCTCCCCGGCGACGACGAGTGCGGCGTCCCGTTTTCACCCCATGCTCACGGCTGCCCATTGGCAGCGATCTACATAGCCAGATAATAAGGTCTGAATCACGTCTGTGCGATGCATCGCGCACGCGCACGGAAGAAAAGGAGCAATCAATGGCAGCCATCGATCTCGCCAGAGAAACCAACGTCCAACACGCTTTGGACACTCTCCACAAGGCCGGCGGCGCTTCCCGGTACGGCAACTACATCGGCGGCCGGTGGACACCGCCGGTACATGGCCGTTACTTCATCAGCCACAGCCCCATCAACACCGATCCACTTTGCGAATTCGCCAAATCCACGCCCGAGGACGTGGAGCGGGCTCTTGACGCGGCGCATGCCGCCAAGGACCATTGGGGACGCACATCCGCCGCCGAGCGCGCCGCGATTCTGCTGCGCGTCGCCGACCGCATGCAGGAAAACCTGGAACTGCTGGCCCTCGCCGAAACCATCGACAACGGCAAACCCATCCGCGAAACCCGCAACGCCGATGTGCCTCTGGCCATCGACCATTTCCGCTATTTTGCCGCCTGCATCCGCGCCGAGGAAAGCGCGACCACTGAACTGGATGAAGATACGATCGCGTACCACTTCAAGGAACCCCTGGCGTGGTGGGCCAGATCATTCCCTGGAACTTCCCGTTGCTGATGGCCGCCTGGAAACTGGCGCCGGCCCTGGGTGCGGGCAACTGCGTCGTGATCAAGCCGGCATCCAATACGCCGCTCAGTCTCGCCATCTTCGCCGAGTTGACGCACGACATCCTGCCCCCCGGCGTACTCAACCTGATCACCGGCCCGGGCGGCGAGATCGGCAAGGCCCTGGCAGCCAACAAGCGCATCGCCAAGATCGCCTTCACCGGCGAAACCGTCACCGGCCGCCTGATCATGCAGTACGCCTCCGATCCGGTCATTCCCCAAACCCTGGAATTGGGCGGCAAATCGCCAAATATCTTCTTCGCCGATGTCATGGACCACGATGACGACTTCCTGGACAAGGCGCTCGAAGGCTTCGCCCTGTATTGCTTCAATAAGGGCGAAGTTTGCACGTGCCCCTCGCGGGCCCTCGTACACGAATCCATCTACGAGAAGTTCATGGAACGGGCCGTGGCCCGCGTGCAGAAGATCAAGGTCGGCAACCCGCTAGACCCGGCCACCATGATGGGGCCGCAAGTATCCCAGGACCAGATGAATGGGATTCTTAACTATGTGCGCATCGGCAAAGAAGAAGGCGCGCAATGCCTCACGGGCGGCGCCCGCGCGGAAATGCAGGGAGAACTTGCGAAAGGCTACTTCCTTCAACCGACCGTGTTTTCCGGCCACAACAAGATGCGTATCTTCCAGGAGGAGATATTCGGTCCGGTGCTCTCGGTAACCAGGTTCAAAACGCTCGACGAGGCCGTCGCCATCGGCAACGACACGGTCTATGGGTTGGGCGCGGGGGTGTGGTCGCGCAACATCAACAACTGCTACCGCGTCGGCCGTGCCATCAAAGCCGGCCGTTGCTGGACCAATTGCTACCACGTGTATCCGGCAGGCGCGGCCTTCGGCGGCTACAAGGAACCCGGTTTCGGCCGCGAAACCCACAAGCAGATGCTGGACCACTATCAACAGACCAAGAACGTGCTGGTCAGCTATAGCACCAAGGCGATGGGATTCTTCTAAAGCGCAGAATCCGCCGGGACGGGCATCGTTTACGCGGCAGCCCGTCCCCGCGCGCTCGCGTGCTATTCTGGATGGAGACCAGACGGTTCCCTACGGAGAGATGGCCGAGTGGTTGAAGGCGCACGCTTGGAAAGCGTGTATAGGGGAAACTCTATCCAGGGTTCGAATCCCTGTCTCTCCGCCATCTAAAATCAATGAGCTGCGGATTCTCCCGGGACGACATAAAGACCCGTGCGGCCGATCCAGGCGCGTCCGATTTGCCTGGCCGCTCCACGGTTCAGGGCGCATCTTGCCATTGGTCGGACCTCAGCGTGGTATCCTACCGCAGTAGGATACTTGTATGCCGCGCGGCAACCCGTCACCGAAGCTTGCCATCACTATAGACCCTGACATTCACGAAAATATCCTTGCGGCGTCCGCCCGCGACGGCGTGAGCGTCTCTGCCTGGATGACCTCTGCGGCGCGCCAGGCACTGCAGCGGCGGGCTGGTTTGGCAGCAGTCGCGCTCTGGGAAAAGCAGCACGGACCTTTGACGACAGAAGAGATGAATGAAGCTCGCCGCAGGGTGCGCGCTCAGCTCCGAACATCGCGAACGGCCCGGCGTTCGGCATGAACAGCGTCGTCTATGATGCCGCCGTTCTCGTGGCCGCCGACAGAAACGAGCGGCGGGCATGGGCTGAACACAAGTCCCGTTTGGAACTTGGTGTTGTTCCATTGGTTCCTGCGCCGGTGGTCGCTCAGGTCAGCCGGTCCCCAAAACAAGCCCAACTCCGGCGCTTCTTGACTGGGTGCGTGGTCGTTCCTCTTGGCGAGACCGAGGCCCACGAAGCCGGCCGGTTGCTAGGCATGACCAAAACGTCGGATGTCGTTGACGCCGTGGTGGTGACAACAGCCCTTCGGCAAAAAGCCGCGATTCTCACAAGCGATCCAGACGACATAGAACGGCTCGTCAGGGCTTCCGGCCGCGAAGTTGCTGTCGTCACTATCTGAGGTATACCGAAGACGATCCGTCCAGAACGACCCGTAATGTTCCGAATCCCTGTCTCTTGGCCATTTCTGTCTATCCATAGCTTCAAGGCTCTACGGGATCTACGTCATTAATGGGGGCAGGCTGCACCCAAACTTCCGCACGAACACGTAAACTTACTCTCGTTATTGCGAGTGAAGCGCCAAATGGTGGCAATCCCCACGGACCAGGACGAGAGCGTTTGGCCGAGTTGCGCGAGCGGAGTCTCGTACGGAGGTTGGCTCAAAAAGATTTCTTAGCCAAACTCCTTTTCTTTTGCGCATGTATGTTTGAGGATGAACACAAAGGATGAACACCAAAACGATTGGATTGATGGTCGCCTGCCTGACTGGGGCTTCGGCGTCCGCACAGAATTTTATGGTTTACCAATATGGAGCCTCGGCGGGCGCCGTGAGCCAAGTCTCCATTGCGAATCTGTCGCCAAATTGGGTAGCGACCGGAGTGCGCAACAGCGCGGGCGACATGGAGTTGCTTACATGGGAATCGACGGGCAACGCCCTGGTCCGCAAGGGATCCGCAACTTCCGTCGCGGTCAGTGATGCGGGCATGTCCACGGTAGCGCTGACGCCCAACAGCGTGATCACTTCAGGCATTACTTCACAGGGGACGCAAATGATTGCCTGGACGGTGAGCCCCACTGGAGCTGTGGCGTTCGAAAGCTATTTGCTGGTCCTTGCCGATACATCGTCCGCACGGATGACCAAGCTGGATTCGCTCCGCGCCCTGTCCGCTGCGAGTAGTGGCGGGTCCCTAACCCTGATCGTGTGGAGCATCACCAACAAACAACTCCTCCCGGTCGCGTCTGCTTTTGGCGCGGCCGGCACCATTCCCGCCGTTGCCGCCGTAAATCCGAGCTGGATTGTGACCGCCATGCGCAATGCGGCCGGCAACCTGCAATTGGACTCGTGGTCGGTCAACGCGGATAGCGCGATGACGCATCAGGCGACGGCTACCGCCGGGGAGGTCAGCGAACTGGACATCACGTCATGGGACGGCGTCCACCTGGCGACGCCGGTGCGCAATGGCTCGGGAGACCTGGAGGTGATCGATTGGATCCTGAACACCACGACCGGGGCGATTACGAGGCACTCCTCCCAAACCGTCGGCGCGGTGAGCCAGGTCGCGGCGAGCACGATCGGCAGCCAGATCTTCACGGCATCGCTCAATTCGACCGGGGCCGTGGATGCCGGGGTCTGGGGCGATAAAGGCTCCCAAATCACGGCGGGCGCCAGCGCCCTGCACGAAGACGCCACCGCGGTGGCCGCCGCGCCGCTCTCGACGGGACTCTACAGCGTGACCGCCAGCCGTACTACCGGCGGGGACCTGCAACTGGATGTGTGGTCCGGCGACTACGTACCGTAAACCAGCCGCATCCCGCACATGCCGCTCGCTACCGCCCGGCGGCGCGGACCAAGCCGAGGGAACGCCCGATGCCGCCGGGATCATCCGCGTCGGGCAATCCCGGGCAATGCGCAATGGCCTCGGTACCACATGGCAACCAAGGCTTCCGAATCTCTGTCTCTCTACCAGTTTATTGAGAATAAACAGCTTAATATGCCTGGGAGCGGCCGATTGTTGATCTCCCCCTCTGGAGAGCTGGGTAGCAGGAATCCTTTCCGGCGCGCGGTGTACGTCCAGCAGGTCCCGCTGCATTGGAGGAAACGCAACATCGACGGAATCGAGCGACACCTTCTCGCCATCTCTTTTCGACGCGTGGAAGCGCCCGCGCGTAATCGACCAGGACCTGCCGCATCACGCGGGACGCCACCGCCAGAAAGCGGTTGCGGTCGTTGAAGTCCGCGCCGCCAGATCCGAACAGGCGGATATAACCTTCACCAAGACGGTGGTCTGGAGGGTTTGCGCGTTCCGCTCACCGCGCATCCGCCAGCGGCGAGACGACGCAATTCCGGCTCGATGACTGGCATCAACTCGCCCTCGCCCGCTCGTCGCCGTCTTCGATGCGACGAAGCTGCAAGGTCCACGGTTTTATTGAACGAGCCGATGCGCGGTCTATTGTGTCGTCCATAGGCGTCGCAGTAACTCCTGAAACCGCGGACTGTCGCGCAGCGGATCGTACCTGGGGTCAACCTTCAAACTAGTCACAAGATTGGAATGCTCGGCGTAAGCCTGTACGAGGAGAGCGATGGCCTCGTCTTTCCTCCCTATGCCAATATTGGCGAGAACCGACGCCTGCGTCCGGTCACGCAGTTCGGGCGCGAGCTGTTCGAATCTCGCGGAAGCATGATGAGCTTCTGCCGTTCGTCCCCATTGCCCGTAAAGATACGCCTTGTTCGCCCATATTCCCGCCAAATCTAAGGTATCCTGCCTACTCTCGATTTCTTCCAACGCTTCCGGGAACTTGCCCTCTTTCACCAGTGCATAGAACGCGAATCCGCGGGCGAGGTCAAACCGGGGATCCAGGCTGAGCACGGCGCGGCACTCTGCGATGGCTCGATCGTACTGCCGTGAGTAATACAGGATAGTGGCACGGTCCGTAGCAATGATCAGCGACAGGGGATCGAGCCGCTGCGCGCGTTCGCTCTCCGCCAGGGCGTAGTCGAAGCGCCCCTGCCAGGAAAGGTATTCAGCATACCACTGGCGCCCGGTGGCGTAGTCTGGATCGAGCTCGATGGCACGCTGAAATTCTTTCTCCGCGGTTTTCCAATCGTAATCGAAGCTCTCTGCCAGCAGCGCTAGAGACGCGTGCGCTTCAGCCAGAGCGTCGTCGATCTTTAGCGCCTGCAGGGCGGCCGCACGCGCCTTCGGTACCAGTTCATTTCGCGGAGCCGCGGTCCAGGTGGCCATCAATCCGTAGGTGTCCGCCAACCCGGCATAGGCCAGGGCATAGTGGGGGTCCTTCCCGATCGCCTGTTGAAAATACTGAGCGGCCCGCTCAAAATTCTCCCCTCTCCTCTTGTTCCAGAAATAGCGCCCTCGTAAATAGAGGTCGTAAGCTTCATACGATGTGGTGCCGCCCGAGGCTGCCGCACGACGTCCGGGGTTGGGCTTAGGCTGGCCGCCAAGGGCGAACTGCGTTTCGTCCGCAATCTCCTGCGCGATTTCGCCTTGCAGGACTAGCAGATTCTTCATGTCCCGGTCGTACTCTTTTGCCCAGAGGTGCGTTTGGTCTTTCATCTGGATTAACTGAGCCGTAATCCGCACCCGTGCCGCATCGCGCCGCACGCTGCCCTCAATGACGTACTGCACTCCGAGCTTGCGCGCGATCTCATCCAGAGGCCTCGGGTTGCGCTTATAGACCATGACCGAAGTCCGGGCGATCACGCCCATTTTGGCCGGATCCGTGCGTCCGAGTTGGGTGATCATTTCCTCCGTAAATCCGTCGCTGAAGTAGTCCTGTCCCGGATCGCCGGTGAGGTTCTCGAAGGGCAGAACCGCCAACATTACACGGCCGGCGGGCGCTGCCCCGCGCGCAGGCAACTGCGGCCGGTTTAGATAAAGAGCCACGGCAACGGCGAGTACCGCCGCCACCAAAATCGCAATTCCCAGAACCAGCAGCCGCTTGGGACGGGCGGGCTGATTGCCGAGGTCGCGGGCGGGGATATTCGCAGGCGCGGCCTCCGTAGCGGGCTGCTCCCGGAACTCCACGGGCGCTACGAAACGGTAGCCCTTGCCCGTGACCGTTTGGATGAAACGCGGCTCCTCGGCATCGTCTTTCAGGACGGATCGGATTTTTCGGATCGCACCGTTAATGCTGTTGTCGGTATCGAGGAAGACCTTTTCGCCCCAGACCCTCTCCACAATCTGCTGGCGGCTGACCAGTTGCCCCTTCTGCTCCACCAGGAACAGCAGGATTTCCATGGGGATGCGCTCCAGTTTGAGCACACGACCGGCCCGGCGCAACGTATAAGACTCTGCGTCGAGCTCGAAATCCTCTCCAAACCTGATGGCGTCTGAAATTCTGACCGGCTCCAATGCCAAAACTCCCCCTCTGGGGAGGGAGATTTCATTCTACGCTAGTTTCCTCCAGTCGCTGCATCTTAATTGTTTTGTGTAACTTCAGGGGACATGAAAAAGTAAGCCAGGCGACATGCAAGCACTATTGTGAACCAGGCCCCGCTCCGTCATCCTGTCCACCGGAGGAGTGGGAAATATGAATCGCCGGATAGTGCTGTTGGTGGCTTCCTTCTCTTGCTGCGCCGACATTATGGCGCAGACCGGCGCTGTAACCGAGCTCCCCGGGCTGGTGCCACCGGCCGTAGTGAAGGGCACTGCCGTGGCGGCCGGGTCATTCAGTTCCACTCAAATGCTCCGGCTGGTCTTCGGCCTGCAACATCCGCACATGGCCGAGGAGGAGCAATTCCTGGTCGACCTCAACACCAAAGGATCGCCGGAGTACAGGCATTTCCTGACGGCGGATGAGTGGAATGCGCGCTTTTCGCCGTCACCGCAGGACGAGCAGGCCGTGGTCGACTGGGCACAGGCGCAGGGCTTCACGATTACCAACCGCTTCGCCAACCGGCTGTTGGTGGATGTCGAAGCACCCGTCTCCGTAATCGAAAGGGCGCTGGCGGTCAAAATCAACAGTTACGCGATGGGTGGCGCCAGTCACTATTCCAATGACCGGAATCCGGTGGTTCCGGCCGCTTTAAGCCATATCGTTCACTCGGTCGGCGGGCTGAACAATATTCAAGTGATGAAGGCCGGCAATCACGGATTCGCGGAACCTGAATTCCCCATCTATTCGCCGGGGCCGGCCTTCGCCGTGGGGGAAAGCGGCAGCCACGACGGCAACCGCACCAAGCCGCCTGGCGCTAGCCCCGGCGTCGTCAACCTGGGGTACGATCCACAGGTAATCTACACTTCGATAGCCTACGACGCCTACGCGTTGTACGCCCTTGGTCACTGCTGCAATCCTTTAGGCGATCCCGGCATTTCGCCCAAGGAGACTTCCATCGCGATTGTCAGCTCGGGAACGCAGAGGGGCAGCGACCTTACGGGATTCCTCAGCGCCGACTACCCAATCCTTGCCGTTAACTATGAGGAGTTCTACATCGACGGAACGCCGCCGTGCTGCGATGCGGAGGGCACCTTGGATTTGGAGTGGTCCACCGCCATGGCCAATAGCTTTGGAACCGCCGCGAATACCGCCACGGTCTACATGTACGATGGCGCGAATTCCAATCTCTCTACGTTTACCGATGCATTCAACCGGGCCTTAAGCGACGGCCGTGCACGGGTCCTCAGCACCGGTTGGGGCGGCGCCGAATTCAATAGCATTCCGCAAATCGGTGATGGACACCGATCACGGCATCTTCAACTCCATGATCGGCCAGGGCTGGACCCTGGTAGCGGCCTCGGGAGATTATGGAGCCACCGCGGACTGCCTGGCTCAAGACGCGGTCATCTATCCCGGGTCGGATCCCAACGTGGTTTCCGCCGGCGGCTCTGCAATCCAGTTTCTTTCGGGTGGAGTATTCCAGCTTGAAAACGCCTGGAGCGCCGGCGCGGACGATTATAAAGACGACTGTTCCCCCAATGATGGCGGAAGCGGCGGCGGCTTCAGCGCCTACTACGCGGCCCCGTCGTACATGGCGTTGCCCAGCGGATCCAAACGGCCGGTCCCGGACATTGCGCTCAACGCCGATTGGCTATACCATCCGCAGAGCTTTTATTTCAACGGCAAACTCACCGGGACTGGTGGCGGCACCGGCATGGTGGCGGCCGAAGTGGCGGGCTTTTTTGCCCAGGCGAACGCCTATATGCTCTACGTGGGCACCCTCACGGGCGGATGTTCCGCCGAACCGTGCGCACCTGTCGGCAACGGAAACTGGTACCTCTATTTCTTTGGACTGCAGCCGACTCTTGCGCCGCACTACCCCTTCTACGACATCACGGCGGATTGTAATAACAACTACATGACCAGGACTTATGACCTGGGTTTTTATTGCGCCGGCCCGGGCCGCGATCAAATTACCGGCTGGGGATCGTTTAATTTCCTGCAATTGTCCTGGGCCATCAATTTTGACCTGGTGGGCGACTTTGCGGCGCCTATGGTTAACTTCTCCGGACCTCCCGTGAACAAGTGGTATAACGACGGGGTTATCAGTTGGACCATCGACGACACCAGTTCGGACGGCCGCAAGCCGACCCGCGTTGCGGGGTTCAGCGTCATTTGGAACACAGACCCGGGCGACCCGTCTTACGAAGCCACGCCCGGCACCGGCAATTCCTTCTACACTGGACCGGGGTATCACCAGACCAGCGGCTGCCTGGCTCTTACATATTCGCCGATCTGCCTGGACGCCGGCGAGTTAGGTGAACGCGCCTGGGGTACGTTGAACGTGCGGGCTTGGGATAACACGGGCATCTCCGAGAATTACACTTACGGCCCCGTCGGTCGCGATACCATCCCACCCCAGACAACGGGGCAGGCCAGCACCACCAATCCGGTCACAATCACCTTGACCGCCACGGACGCCAGCAGCGGCGTCGCGAGCACAGTCTATCAGCTTGACGGCGGGGCGACGACCACTTATACCAAACCTTTCCCGGTATCGGGTGTGGGCAGCCACAAGCTGACATTCCATAGCACGGACAATGCCGGCAACGTAGAGAGCACCGAAACGCTGAGTTTCCCGGTATTGCCTAAGACCACTACGGCGGTGACCTCGAGCGTCAACCCGTCGCAGTTATTTCAGACCGTAACCTTTACCGCTACGGTCAGTGCGTCCGGCGGCACACCGGCCGGCACGGTGGCCTTCTTCAACGGATCGAACCAACTGGGCGTCGCTACACTGAGCGCGGGAAAAGCTGCATTCCAAGCAACCAACCTGGCCGTGGGGGCGCAGAGTATCACCGCCTCTTACACGGGAAGCGCAAAGTTGGCCTCGAGTACTTCCCCCGTGCTAACCCAGACGGTCGTCAAGTCGGCCACCAGTACCACGTTGACCTCTTCCCCAAACCCTTCCACCCTCTTCAGTTCAGTCACGTTTACAGCTAAAGTGACGGGGGCATTTGGGGGCAGCGCCAGCGGCACAGTGTCCTTCATGAACGACTCGCAGGTCTTGGGCACCGGGACGGTGAGCGCTCTAACAAATCTAGCCACCTTCGTCGCCACTCCCGGTAGCCTCGCCGCCGGCACGTGGCCGATTCAGGCGGTTTACGAAGGGGACTCGGACTTCAATACCTCCACATCTCCCGTGTTGGAGCAAGTAGTGAGTTTCTAGGCTATCTCATATATGTCCAAACAGATCCGAACTCTTGAGAAACAGGAAATGACATCCAGTCAATTTGCGCGCCAGACAAATGGTGTGGCTCCAGACAAACCGAAGAGGAATGCGGCCGCTGCGTACCGCGTCTACGTGGTGGTTGTCATGAGTCTTACCGCCGCCATCGCGGGCCAGGCGCAGACCTGCGCTGCGGCCGAGATCCCTGGTCTGGTGCCGCCGGCAGTTGCGGATGGCACTGCCGTCGCGGGTGGGTCATTCAGTTCCAGCCAAATGCTGCGGCTGGTCATCGGCCTGCAGCACCCGCACATCGCCGAAGAAGAGCAATTCCTGGAGGCGCTGCATACGAAGGGATCGCCGGAGTTCATGCATTTCCTCACCGCCGACGAATGGAACGCTCGTTTTTCGCCGTCCCCACAGGACGAGCAGGCCGTGGTGGACTGGGCGCAAGCACAAGGCTTGACGGTTACCTACTGCTTCGCCAACCGGCTGCTGGTGGATGTGGAAGCGCCCGTCTCCGTCATCGAGGCGGCCTTCGGCGTCAAAATCAACAGCTACGCGATCGCAGGCGCCAGCTACTATTCCAACGACCGGAATCCAGTGGTTCCCGCCGCTCTAGGCAGTATCGTTCACTCGGTCGGAGGGCTGAACGACATTCAAGTCATGAAGGCCGGCAATCACGGATTCCCTGCGCCGGCTTTCCCCGTCTATTCAACGGGCTCGCCCTATGCCGTGGGGGAAAGCGGGAGCCACGCGGGGGACCGCACCAAGCTGGGCGCGAAACCCGGGCTCACGAATGGGAATTACGATCCAACCGATCTCTACAGCTCCAATGCTTACGATACCGCCGCTTTGGATAACCTGGGACACTGCTGCAACGTTTTCGGCGGTCCCTCTTCGCCGGCGGTGGCATCCATCGCGATCGTCAGCGCCGGATTTGTGAACGGCAACGACATGGCCGGATTTCACAACCAGTACCCATACCTTGCGTATAACTATCAGCAGTTCCCGATCGACGGATCTTCGACTACTCCCGATGTGGAAGGCACGCTGGATTTAGAGTGGTCTACCGCCATGGCGAATAGCTTTGGGGCGGTCGCGAATACCGCCGCGGTCTACTTGTACGAGGGCGCCAACACCAACACATCGACCTTTACCGACGCATACAATCACGCGTTGAGCGATGGCTATGCGCGGGTCTTGAGCACCAGTTGGGGCTGCGCCGAATTCGATTGCGCTTCCCAATCGCTAATGGACACCGATCATGGCATTTTCAACTCCATGATCGGCCAGGGCTGGACCCTGGTAGCCTTCTCGGGGGATGGGGGCGCTACCGCCAGTTGCGCGGGGCACTTTGCCGTCAGCTATCCCGGCTCGGACCCCGACATGGTTTCGGCAGGCGGCACTTCACTCGCGTTGGGTTTTGATTCAATATTCGACGACGAAGTCGCCTGGAGCGGCGGTACGGGCGGTTGCGCGAACAATGACGGCGGAAGCGGCGGCGGCTTCAGCGCTTATTATGCGGCGCCATCATACATGGGGCTGCCGGCCGGCTCCAAGCGGCCGGTCCCCGACGTCGCGCTCAACGCCGACGTCGACACCAACGCGCAGAATTTCTATTTTGGCACGCTGATGCCTGCCGGAGGCACCAGTATCGTAGCGCCGGAAGTAGCGGGCTTTTTTGCACAGGCCAACGCCTATATGCTCTACGTCGACACCATCACTGGTGGATGTGACGGGTGCTCGCCGCTCGGCAACGGAAACTGGTATCTGAGTATTTTCGGACTCGCGCCGACTCTTGCTCCGCACTACCCCTTCTACGACGTTACTTCGGGCTGTAATCTCAACGACGTTACGATCGCGAATCACCTGACACCTTTTTGCGCCGGCCCGGGCCGCGATGAGGTGACGGGTTGGGGATCGTTTAACTTTCTGCAATTGGCATGGGCGGTCATGTTCGACCTGGCGGGCGACTTCGGGGAGCCGCTGGTTAACTTCTCCGGACCCGCGGTGAATAAGTGGTATAACACCAACCAGGTCGTAAGCTGGACCGTCACCGACACCAGTGGTGAAAGCGACCGCAAGCCCACCGGCGTGGCGGGGTTCAGCCAAGCGTGGGACACGCAGCCCGGCGGCGGCGACCCAACCCGCGAAGCTACTCCCGGCACAGGCAACTCCTTTTACAGCGGGCCGCAGTTTCCCAACCAGTCCAGCGGCTGCCTCGATTTAGCGGGTTCGGAGTGTTCCGGAGGCTCCGGCCAGGGTTGGCATACGGTGAACGTGCAAGCTTGGGATAACACGGGCATCCCCTCATCCGGCGGCAGTTACGGCCCGATAGGCTTCGATACGGTCCCACCCCATACAACGGGGCAGGCCAGTACCGCGATTCCCGCCCAGGTCACGCTGACCGCCACCGACGCCACCAGCGGTGTGGCCGGCACCGTTTACCAGCTTGACGGCGGGGCCACCACGACCTACACCGGTCCTTTCCCGGTATCGGCCGCGGGCAGCCATACGCTCACCTTCCATAGCACCGACAATGCCGGCAACGTCGAGAACACCGAAACGCTGAAATTCTCGGTAGGCGCGGCAACCACTACGGCGGTGACGTCGAGCGTCAACCCGGCGCAGTTCTATCAAGGCATAACCTTTACCGCAACGGTCAGTTCGGCCGGCGGCACGCCGACCGGCACGGTGACTTTCTTTAATGGCTCGAGCCAGCTCGGCGTCGCTACGCTGAGCGCCGGAAAAGCTACGGTTAAGGCCACCTTGAACTTGGGGAGTCACACGATCACGGCCACTTACTCGGGGAGCGCCAATTTTGCGGCGAGTACCTCCCCGGTTCTTACGCAGACGGTGGTCAAGGGGAACACCGTGACTGCGTTGACCTCCACCCCGAACCCGTCCACCCGCGGCGGCCTGGTGACGTGTACGGCTACGGTGACCGCGCCATTTGGCGGCAGCCCCGGCGGCACAGTATCCTTCAAGAGCGGCACGACTGTTTTGGGCAGCGCGACGGTGAACACCTCGACACATAAGGCTACCTTTACCCACTCTTTTCCCTTAGCGAGCACGTATTCGATTCAAGCGGTTTACGCAGGGAATGTGGACTTCAATACTTCCACATCTCCGGTGTTGAAGCAAGTAGTGCATTAGACGATCGGTTATCACTATGTCGACATTCAATCTCGATCTGAACGGCCGGCGCGCCGGTATGATTCGTGACATCATCGGCGCTTTCAATGGCGCCGCGCCCGAGGCTGCGCCAACGGACATAAGTGTCGATTGCGGCGCGGGAATGTCACGCGATTTCTATATGTGGGTTGCCAGCGGGTTTACGGAGGCCGCGGCCCGTGCGAGCGGCGCCATCGAGCCCGTTCCAGCAACCCCAGGGGCCAGGCGATTGGAGTTCACCTCGGCGTTAATCGCCGCGCTTGCCCTTCCCCCGTTGGACAAGTCGGTAAAGAATCCGGCGATGATGACAGTCAAGATTTCGCCGGATATCCTGCGCTCCACTTCGCCGGACACCTCGAGCCGCGCCGGGCCGTCGTTCAAACCGTGGTTCGTCAATGATTTCAGACTTCAAATCGACGGGCTGGAAGCGGAGTGCAAACAGATCGCCAGTGTCTCGGCTGTATCGCGGAAGACCAGGATCTCGCAGCGGGCATCCGGGGCTTCCCGCGCATGGGAGAATGTAGTTGCAAGTGGGGAGTTCTCGCCCATAGTCATCACTCTTCCCGCTTCGGCCTCCGATGGGTTTCAGGCATGGGTGGAGAACTCCGCCAAAGGAGGTTCCATTTGGGAGAAAGACGGTTCGCTCGAATACTTGGGCCCCGGTGGCGGCCGTCCCTACTTCCAACTGGATTTGCGCCGCCTCGGGGTCACCCGCTTAAGCCGCACGTCTCGCGGAGCCGTCAAGATCGAAATGTATTGCGAGAAAATCTCGTTCTTCGCGCAGGCGGCCGCGTTCGGTAATTGAAGCCGCCGGTTCCAAAATCGCACACTTTGCCGTCCCCGCCGTCCGATTTTTCAATAGCTTACGATGGCACCTGGAGTGCTAACCGGGAATCCATGCTCTTTCGTGAAACCCGCTACGCCGTGCGCTCGCTGGTGCGCGTTCCCAGCCTGACCGCGATATCCATCCTCACCGTGGCATTGGGCGTCGGGGCTGGAACCGCGCTCTTCAGCGTCGTCAAGGCTGTCCTGCTCAATCCCTTGCCCTATGCCGATCCCGGGCGAATTGCGTGGCTCGCTGAAATCAACGACGCCGGGAAACCCATGCAAGTGGGCTTTCAAAACTTCCTGGATTGGCGTGGCGCCAACCATACCTTCTCACTCTTAGGAGCGTATGAGGAAGGTCCGGCTATCGTTTCGGGCAGCGACGTTCCGCAAAGCACCTTCGGCGCCGCGGTGACCGAAGACTTCTTTCGGGTGATGGGGACCGGCGCCATCGTTGGCCGGACCTTCTCGCACGACGAGCAGGTTAGCGGCGGACCCTTGGCCGTGGTCCTCGGCTACGGCCTCTGGCAGCGGGCTTTCGGCGGAAGCCGGGAAGTTCTGGGGCGCAGTATCCACCTGCTCGGCATGGCTCCAGTCGTGGTTGGGATCATGCCGCCAGGGTTTAGCTATCCCGAAAAGGCCGAGCTGTGGATGCCGGAAACGGCATTCGGCGACCCCGGAGTTGGTGTCCGCACCGGGCATAACTGGCGTGTCGTGGGCCGCGTGAAGCCGCGTGTTTCCATGGAGCAGGCGCAGGCGGATATCGGGGCTATTGAGCGGCGCATCAAGCAGCAGTATCCTTCACCGTTCCAAGGGAAGGATGCCGCGGTAGTCTCGCTTGCCTCCCACGTCACCGGCAACGTCCGCGGCCCGCTACTGATGCTGTTCGGCGCGGTCGGTTTCCTGCTCCTGATTGTGTGCGTAAACGTGGCTAACCTGCTGCTCGTGCGAGTCGCCGCGCGCGCCCGCGAAATGGCGGTGCGGACTGCGTTGGGCGCCGATAGGCGCCATCTGATTCGCCAGATGCTGACCGAGAGCCTGCTGCTGGCCGTCGCCGGCGGGATCTGCGGCTTGCTGCTGGGAGTCTGGTCGATGGAACTGCTGCGCGTGCTGCTGCCCGCGGATCTGCCGCGCGCCGCGGAGATCTCAATCGACGCCGGCGTGATCGCGTTTGCATTAGCGGTCTCTGCCGCGGCTGGACTCGCCTTCGGCGTGCTACCCGCATGGCGCGCTTCCGCCCAGAACGTGAATGATGCGCTGAAGGCCGGTTCGCGGTCCGCTACCGCCGGCAAGCGTTCCCAGCGCACCCAGGCAGCCCTGGCTATTTCCGAAGCCTGTCTCTCCCTGGTTCTGGTCGCCGGCGCGGGACTCCTGCTGCACAGCTTTTGGAACCTGCGCGCGATCCATCCCGGATTTCAGACCGATCGCGTGTTGGCCGCGGATATCGACTTCGAACGGCATGGGAATGAAAGCCTGATTCCCAAGTACCAAGACCTGCTCACACGGCTCAAAGGCGTCCCGGGCATCCAAGCCGCCGCCATCACGCGCAGCCTTCCCGTCGAATCCGGCGCGCCCGACGGCCACTTTTTCATTGCCGATCGCCGCGCCGAAACCCGCAATGCCGATGCGAATTACAGCGTGATCACGCCAGGCTACCTGCAGGCATTTCGCATCCCTCTGCTACGCGGCCGCGATTTCACGGATCGGGATACCGCGAACAGCGAGCCGGTGGCCGTCATCAGTGCCGGAATGGCGCGCGTGTATTTCGCCGGCCGCGACCCGCTGGGCCAGCGCATCTGGTTCGACTCCTTCAGCCCGAAGCAGCACTGGCTCACCATCGTGGGCGTCGCCGGCGATATTCACGAGGATGGCCTTACGTCGCCGATGTTCCCGCAAGTTTACACGTGCTACACCCAACAAGCCTTCGAGGGGATGCTCGAAGGCGGCACGCTGGTGGTGCGTACCTCCCTGGAACCTGCCTTGCTCGCCGGCGCGGTGCGTCGGGTCATCCGCGCCGTCAATCCGGATGCAGTCCCACGGACGCGCACCATGGACTCCGTGCTCGCCGGTTCGCTGGCCAAGCAGCGTTTCCAGATGGAGATTCTCGGCGGATTCGCCGCGCTGGCGCTCCTGCTGGCGGCCGTCGGACTTTATGGAGTGTTGTCCCACATGGTGACGGTCAACCGCGTACAGATCGGCATTCGTCTGGCCCTGGGAGCTCCCCGCAGCCGTGTTTTCCGGATGATCGCGGGACGCGCATTGACACTCGCCGGAATCGGAGTGGCGGCGGGCGCATTGGGCTGTGTGGCGCTCCGGCACGTGCTGGCCGCGTTGGTGTTCGGCATAGGACCGAACGACCCCGTTACGCTGGCAGGCGCGATAGCCGTACTGTTGGCGGTTGCCTTGGCCGCGGCATGGATTCCCGCACGCCGGGCCGCCAGGGTTGACCCCACGGTGGCGCTCCGCGAAGATTGAAGCCGTTCATCGCCCGTCAGGCATGCGCAAGGTCACTTGTGCAATGATTCGTTTATCGTGCTCCAACGTGACTTCACTGCGATTGCCCGCCGCATTGTCGAAGCGGCGATAGGATGCAAGTTTTGTCCTGTTGGTCCGCTCGCGCAGCGGACGACGGCAACCTTGATACTTGTCCTACTTGCGGGCCAAGCCGCCCACGGTCAGGATTGGCCCCAATTCCTGGGACCCGCGCGCAACGGCGTTTATGCCGGCCAGTTACCGGCCGGTTGGCCGAAACCAGGGATCGGGATCCTGTGGAAGGTGGACGTGGGCCAGGGTTTTAGCGCCCCTGTAGTGGCGCGCGGGCGGGTCATTCTGTTCCATCGGCGCGAAAAGCAGGCGATCGTGGAGTCGCTCGACGAGGACACCGGAAAGCGCATCTGGTCGGCCGGGTACCCTACCGATTATCGCGATGATTTTGGCTTCGATGAGGGACCGCGCGCGGCCCCGGCCGTGGCCGGCGACAGAATTTACACGTTCGGCGCGGAGGGCGTTTTGCAAGCTCTCGATTTCTCAACGGGCAAGCGCCTCTGGAGCGTGGATACGCGGCAGAAGTTCGACGCGCCGAAAGGCTTCTTCGGAGCCGCCTGCTCACCGCTTGTGGACGATGGCCGCGTGCTGATGAACATCGGCGGCCCAAATGGCGCAGGTATTGGGGCGTTCGATGCGGCCACCGGCAAGGTACTCTGGACGGCCACCAGCGACGAGGCCGGCTACTCCGCGCCCGTGGTGGCCACCATCGGCGGGGCCCGCCACGCGTTGTTTTGGACGCGGGACGGCCTGGTGGACGTCGATCCGGCAACCGGGAAAATCCGGTTCCAGTTCCCCCGGCGCTCGCGCAGTCACGCGTCGGTTAATGCGGCTGCGCCTCTTGTGGTCGGCGACCTGGTGTTTCTTTCCGCCAGTTATGGCACCGGCGCAACATTGTTACAAATCGACGGCGCGTCGGTGAAGCAGCTTTGGGATTCCGACGATGCGCTTTCGAACCATTATGCCACCAGCGTGTACCACGATGGCTACGTCTACGGCTATCACGGCCGCCAGGAATTCGGCCAAAGCTTGCGGGCCATCGAACTGAAAACCGGAAAGGTGCAGTGGAACTTCGATCACTTTGGCGCGGGCACGGTCACTCTGGCCGGCGACAAGCTCTTGTTGATCCGGGAAAACGGCGAGTTGATCGTCGCGCTTGCGACTCCTAAGGAGTTCCGGCCGATTTCGCGAGCCCAACTGCTGCCCGCCACGGTGCGATCCTATCCAGCCATCGCCAATGGAAAGCTCTACGTGCGGAACGAGCGGACGCTGGCTTGCTTCGACCTGAGGTAGTGGCCGGCGCCTTCCGTGGGCTGCTCATTTCCGTGATGTATCGCTGCCTTGAGCGGCGACCGTAACCGTTGCTTCAGCGCTGGACAATGTTTGGGGATCCCATACCCGGACGGCCAGTTGGTCCCCCGCCGCCATCGGACACTGACTGTTTTGATTTACGTTGGCCACCAGCGAGATCATGGCGCCGGACCATTCCCCGATGGTGACTGTGCAGGTGTCCCCGGTATATCCCGCGCTCCAGTTTTGGGTCTGGTCCGTAATTTCCAGAAAGTTCGAATCTCCACTATATGGAGTCCCCACCGGAAAACTGCCAAAGCCGTTGCCCACAATGCTGATAGGCGGATTGGATTGTGCCACCACCTGGTTGCAGCCCGGCTTGGAGCATTGCGTCGAGACCGCCGTAACTTCGACCGGTGGCGGCAGCAGGACCCCGCATTGCGGCTTTTCGTGAGTAGTGACATCAGGTGGACCGGTCGGGTAACTGGCGCAGCCGGCCGGCCCGGAGACTGGACTGGCGGTAGTGGGCAGCGAGGACGCGACCGGGTAATCGATTACCGGCGCGTATACGCCCATCAAGCCGGAGCCATCGGTGGTAGCCTGTCCAACCTTATACGGAACGTACTGCGCAGCGCAGTTGAACGAAGCGCCTGGCAGGATGTTGCGTATCGCGATTTCCTTCAACTGCAGGTAATTCGAATTACCCGTCTGCGAGAGATCCAGCCAGGTGTACCCGTTAGCCGCTGTCACCCAGGACGGTTGCGTCTCACCCAAGCCGGCAACCAGGGTTACATAGCCGTTAGGGTCCTGCACTAAAGGCGTGCAGGGGCGCACAGGGTTAGCCGGACAATGATCCGGCAGGCTCGCCAGGGTGCTTCCGGCAGGGCCTTCAAATGAAATACTCACATACCGCATTTGCTCATTTCCGGTACGCGAACAGCCGTTCACACATGGAGTCGGTGGCGTGCCGGGAACTCGAAACCTGAAGCGCATCACCTCGCCCGCGTTGAGCAGAGTTTGCGGCAAACCCGCCGGCACATACGCCAGCAGGTAGGCCGCATCCGGATTC
The DNA here is from genome assembly GCA_050011755.1 of Bryobacteraceae bacterium. GTDB lineage: Bacteria > Acidobacteriota > Terriglobia > Bryobacterales > Bryobacteraceae > Bog-159. The sequence continues at coordinate 35,099 of JBEKIM010000013.1, forward strand.
GCGCCGGGCGTATAATCCTCTCCGCGCTGCCATTGCATCTGGCTCGACCGGATAGTTCCCCAACAATTAGTGGACTCCCAGTTGGTGTAGGTGTTATGCTCCTGGACCTGTTGCTGATCCTGCCACGTATCCCCGGTGGTTGAGTCCGTGGTGATCACATTCATCGTGCTCATCACATAAGCAGCCGGATAGGCGCAGCCGGACGCCACGTCCCGGACGATGACGTGCGGTTGAGTCGCGGTGCTGGGAACAGTCAGATCCAAATAGGACCGGATCATGATCGCGCCCGAGGTGTTCGGATTCGAATGCGTCGACGTGTCGACATCGTGCAGCGGATAAGTGCCTTGCTGCAAAAAAGCCGCATCCAGATTCCAGTTATCGTATGGATGCCTTTGTGTGCCATCCAATACGTTGGATTCGACGTTATAACCAGTCATCATGCAACCGCGCTGTTGAGTTCCCGGGGTCCCTCCCAGATGAATGGCCACGCCGTAACGTTGGCCGCTCACGAAGGGGGCGCCAGGTTGAAAAGGGTTGATGTCGCTGGAGGTCAAGGGCGCCAGATTCACGTCGGTAATGCTCTGGGTGATCGCCGAATGGTTGTCATAGAAGGATATCGAGAAGTAGCGCGCGTTCGGAAAGTCGCCCAGGATCACGAGCTCATAGGGCGGTATGGCGGGGTTGATGTTGAAATACATCTTGTTGTATATACTGTTGAGGTCGCCCCTCTCCCCGCCCGACCCATCTCCCGTGGCGAAAGGGATCACGTAACAGGAGTTATCGAAATTCGTAAAGAAATCGCCCTTTGAGAACTGGGTGCCGCTAAACTGAGTCGGCAAACCGGAACAGTCCTCCGCGTGAGCGCGTGCCGGGAGGCCGCAGATCCCGGCAAGCAGCAAGGCCACCATCGGCAATTGTTTCATAGCCACCAGCACGTCGAGACCATTGCACTTCAGCGGCCAGGGTTGCCGAAGTCACGCCCCGGTTCAAAATCGCGAGTGTTGTACCGCACAAGCGGCGGGAGATCGGCCGGGGTGCTTTTGACGCGGCGCAATTCCTGCTTGCGCCGGATGCAACGCTTGCAGGCATCCCCATGGACACTGTCCGGGAAAGCACCTATACTGTACTCGGATAATAAGAGGTGCCTATCTTGAAATCTCGATATATATTGCTCCTGGCGGCCGCCGTGTTCGCTTCCGGATGCGGCAAGCAGGAGCGGCTCGAAGCCGTCCGTCTGTCCGAAGTCCTGAAAAACAATCAAGCCGACTTTGCGGCTGCCAATTCGGTGGAGAAAGATTTCGTCGGCAATGCGCGCGCGTGGAGCGGGGACATCATTGCCAACGGCGCGGGCCGCGGCGTGCAATTGGATCAAAACGGCATGGTGGCCGCGGAGCTCGCGAAATCGGCGGTAGCGATCAGCGCGCACCTCGGCAAAGTGCGCCAGGCGGTCTACGACATTTCATTGCGCGAAGAGTACCCGCAGGGCATCCGCGATGCTTTGATCACGGAACTGGCCAGGCGCCAGAAACAAATGCAGGACGTCCGCGCGATGCTGGAAAAGTCCGTGCCTGCCTTCGTGGAGTACCGCCATAGCACCACGTATGTGGGCGACACGTACCCCGGCGGCGTTGCGGAGCTGGGCACGTTGCTGCAGGCCTACAAGGCTCCCGAAGATGCGGTGGGAACGGCGCTCGCGGGGCTGAAAACGAAGTACAAAATCACCGCCGCGGAACTCTGAGAAACGCCTGTGGCGCACGCTTCTAGCGTGCCGGCGGGACCTTTAAGTCCCGCCACGGCGAACTGAAGTTCGCCGCTGCACGCAGACGTTGGTGAAAAAGTAAGTCGTTCGCCCGGAAGCGCCCAATAAAGCGGTTGATTAAGATCTTCTTGGCTTGTTTTATGCCGGATTCTGGGGGGTTTTGGTGCCCCAAAGCCCCCTTTT
>JBEKIM010000014.1:0-36625 GCA_050011755.1 Bryobacteraceae bacterium
CTCTATGCGTGCGTCACCCACGATCTCGATGAACTCTTACGGGCGGTCGGGATCAAGGTCGCCGCCTGACCTTTGCGTAACGGGAACAAAATTCTCGTTGCGCGCCGCATAACGGGCTAATCCGTGCGCTGATCCGGAGGCATGTGGGTGCTATCCTGGAGAGCTTGGGATGAACACTGTGACGAATAGTGATCCGAACATCCTGGTCCGGCGATTGTCGGAAGCTTTCGTTTGATTGGAAGCGGCCAGGGAGTGCATTGGCCCGACGTTGACGAGGATATCAGCGCCGAGGGCTTACTGCAGGGTACCCCGGCACGTCGGCCGAAGACCGCGGCGCGCGTTGGCCGCCGCGCGCTTTGAATTGCCCGTTCATAGCAGCCCGCCCTACCGCCGCCCCTCGCCCCGCCGCAGCTCCAGGATAAGCCCCATCACCCTGGTCTCGATCTCGTCCCGGATCTTACAATGGGTCTCGTAATCCTCCGCCACCGGATCGGGAACCGGCCAGTCGCGCACCGGGGTTTCGATCTCGGGCGGCAAATCGTAGCCGCTCATATTCACGAAGAGGTCGAACTGCGCGCGCCCAAGCTGCTTCAAACTCTTCGGGAATTGATCGCGAATGTCGATGTTTTTTTCGTCCATCGCGCGCACCGTATCCTGGGCCACCATGTAGGCGGGGGCCAGGCCGGCGCTGCCGGCGATCAGCACGTCGGAGCCATACTTGCGCGCGAAGCCTTCAGCCATCTGGCTGCGGCAGGAGTTGCCGATACAGATAAAAAGAACGCGGGTTTTTGCGGTGGGGAACATGTCAGAGTTTGGACAGGAAGAACTCGTGCACGCGGGAATCGGCCGTCAGCTCCGGATGAAATGTCGCCGCCAGGTGGCGCCCTTGCACCACCAGCACCGGATCTCCTGCGTAGCGGGCCAGCACCCTCGCCTGCGGACCCACGCGCCGGATCACCGGAGCGCGGATAAAGACCGCTTCCATTTCGCCCGGATAGGTGCGCGCGGCGAATTCGGCTTCCGGGGTGAAGTGCGCCACCCGGCTATCGATCTGCCGGCCGTACGCGTTACGTTCCACGTCGATATCCATCAGGCCCAGTCCCTCCTGTTCCGGATTCGAAATGCCGGCGGCCAGCAGGATGGCTCCCGCGCAGGTGCCGAAGATCGGGCGCCGCCGCCCGAAGGCCGCCAACGGGGCCAGCAGGTTTTCGGCGTGCAGCAGCTTTAGCATGGTGGTGCTTTCGCCGCCCGGGATCACCAGGCCATCCACCGCGTCCAGATCGGCCGCGTTGCGCACGAAGACGGGATCGGCGCCCAACCCGGCCAGCGCGCGCCCATGGGCTTCGAAGTCGCCTTGCAGGGCCAGAATGCCTATCTTCTTCATGGGTTACTGGAAGAAAGGCTACCAGCCGCGCGTCTGCAGCAGCTCGCCTTCGGGGATCTTAGAGATGTCCAGCCCGGGCATGGCCATGCCCAGTTCCTCGCTGGCTTCGAGTAGCTTCATGGGGTCCTTGTAATAAGTGGTGGCCCGCACGATGGCGCGCGCGCGCGCGTCCGGATCGGACGACTTGAAAATTCCCGATCCCACGAAGGTGGCCTCCGCGCCCAACTGCATCACCAGCGCGGCGTCGGCCGGCGTGGCGATGCCGCCCGCGGAGAAGTTCGGCACCGGCAGTTTGCCGTGCTGCGCCACCCATTCCACGAGTTCCAGCGGAGCCTGCAATTCCTTCGAAGCATGCACCAGCTCTTCGGCGCCCAGCACCGTGAGCTGTTTCATCTCTTTCTGGATCGTGCGCATGTGCCGCACCGCTTCCACGATATTGCCGGAGCCGGCTTCTCCCTTGGTGCGGATCATGGCCGCGCCCTCCGCGATACGGCGCAGGGCTTCACCCAAATTGCGCGCGCCGCATACGAACGGCACTTTGAAGTCGCGCTTGGCGATGTGGTGCACTTCGTCGGCGGGAGTCAGCACTTCGCTCTCGTCGATGTAATCGACGCCCAGCGCTTCCAGTATCCGTGCTTCCATGAAGTGGCCGATGCGCGCTTTGGCCATTACCGGAATGCTCACGGTCTGCATGATCTCGCGGATCTTATTGATCGGCGCCATGCGCGCCACTCCGCCTTCCCGGCGGATATCGGCGGGCACGCGCTCCAGCGCCATCACCGCGGCGGCACCGGCCTTTTCTGCGATCAGGGCCTGCTCGGCATTGGTGACGTCCATGATCACGCCGCCCTTCAGCATCTCGGCTAAGCCGACTTTCACGCGAAACGTTTCGTCGAGGAACATAGTTACTCCTTCCAAATCAAACCATAGCGGGAGCCGGTTCGAGCGCGGCATGCGACCGGGCCCTCTCCAACTCGCTTGAAAAAATCGCTCCCAGGGTGGCCAGGCCTTTGCGGATCTCGTCCGGGGTCAGGCCCGCAAAACTCAGCCGCAGCGAGCCCGGATCGAAGCGCGAAACCGCAAAGTATTTGCCCGGCAAATAGGAAACATTTTCGCGGTGCGCGCGGGCCAGCAGTTCGCCGGCATCGAGCGGCTCCGGCAGCCGCACCCACAGATTCATACCGCCTTGCGGACGTGTGAAGCGGGTTCCGGCGGGCAGATAGCGGTCGCACGCCGCCAACACGGCGGCCAGGCGTTCCGCGCCGGCCTGCAGCATGTGCGCGCGATGGGCGGCCATGCGGCCGGATTCGGCGAAGCGCAGGAGCACGGCTTGCGAAAGCTGATCGGTATGCAAATCGGCGAGTTGCTTCGATTGCGCCAGGCGCGCGATCAGCGCGCGTGGACCGAGCACCCAACCCACGCGCAGTCCGGGGAAGGTGATCTTCGAGAAGCTGCGCAGCAGGACCACGTGCCCACCATCGGCGGACTGCTTGATGGGTGGCAGGTCTTCTCCGCGATAGCGCAATTCCCCGTAAATGTCGTTTTCCACCAGAGGCACGCCCGCAGTCTGCACGGCGCGCAGCAGGGCAGCGCGCGCGGCCACCGGAAGGGTAGCGCCGGTGGGATTCTGGAAGTTGGAAGTCACTACGATCAGGCGCGGGCGCGCGCGCTCGATGGCCGCCTGTAGCGGCTCGATCCCCACCCCCTCCGCACCCACCGGAACCCCGATAAGCTGCGCGCCGGCCTCCAGGAACAGGCTTTTCAATCCGGGGTAGACGGGGTCTTCCACCACCACCTTGTCGCCGGGGCGGAGCAGCACGCGGCCCAGCAGATCGAGGGACTGCTGGCAGCCGTTGGTCACGATCAGGTCGTCGTCGGGTCCGGCCAGGTTTTCGGCGCGGGCGGCGTCCAGCAGGTAGCGGCGCAGCGGCTCGTATCCGCGCGGCGAGCCGAGTTGCAGGATATGGGCGAAATCGGGGCCGGCCATCACCTCTTCGCAGCTTGTCCGCAGGGCGTCCAAGGGGAAGAGTTGTTCGGAGGGACGGGAAGTGGCAAAGCTGACGCCTTCGCGCGCGAGAGGGCCAGGGGCGGGAGGCTGCGGGCTGGCCGATGAGCGTTCCAGAAGGTGCGGCCAGTCGAGTGGGCGGTTGGCGGCGGGCTGATGCTGGAGGGCGACGAAGCTGCCGCGTCCCACCTGCCCCGTGATGAAGCCTTCGGATTCGAGGAGCTCGTAGGCCGCCGCGACGGTGGTCCGGTTCAGTCCAAGCGAGCCGGCCAATTCCCGGGTGGCGGGGAGGCGTTCGCCCGTGGCCAAGCGCCCGGATTGGATGAGGCCGGTGAAGTGAGCGTAAAGCTGCTTATAGATCGGGAGGGTTGAGGAAGCATCCAGTTGAGGCTGGGGGACCACACACCAAATATATCATATTGGGTGGCCGGATCACTCGCTATTGTGACACTCGGCAGCGCGTATCGGCCAAACGAAGCTAATTCAATATTAACCACATTATAATGTTGCGGTTATATAGGTCATTGGGGCACCATTTCGGCGGTATTGGCGTTGTGCATTTTTGTGCACGTTTTTTTGTTTTTGCTGAATAGACCAGCCAAAATGGCGGGCTACTGTACGGTAAGCGGCTTGACGCTTCCCTGCAGGGATGGCAGGTCGGTCTGCTGGATATCCGACCAGCGCTTCATGTATTGGTCGACTTCCGCTTTCACCTTCTCGAACTGTTTCAGGGCGGCCTCGGTGGGCGCCGAATCGGACTCGCTGTCCACGATCAGGGCCAGCCCCGCCAGGCTTCCATCCACTCCCAGGCCGTAGTTCAAGGAATCCTCGTTGGCCTTGATCTTCACATTCAGCAGGTGGTCCTGCAGCGCCCCGAGCTTCTCGTCGAGCGCCTGCGCACCTGCCAGCTTCAGGCGTTTCTGCAGATCCTGAAGCTGCGCGCGCAGGTCCACGATCTGGTTCGCGGCCGTATACACGCGCGTCAGCTCGTCGTGGATCCGCATCAGCGTGGCGAACTGCTTCTGGAGGTCGTCCGGCGCGGCCTTTACGCGCGGGTCGGGTTTCAGTTCCAGGGGCTCCGTGAGAGTAATGCCATCCACCGTCAGCTTCACCTGGTACCTGCCGGGAAGCGCCATCGGCCCCTTGGAGCCGGCTTCGTACTCGAACAGGTAATAATCCTTCACGCGCGGCGCCCCCTGCCAGCGCAGGTCCCACACGAAGCGGTTCATGCCCGCCTTCACTTCGAGCTGGTTCTTGGGCTTCTCGTCGTCCGGATCGAGGGGCTCTTCCAAGGGTTCCGGATCGGTGGACGAATAGCGCCGCACTAACTTGCCAGCGGGATCCAGGATCTCCAGCGTGGCCACCTTGGGCTTTTCCTTGACGGCGAAATAGACGACCGCGCCGGGCGGGGGGTTCTGTCCCGAAGTGGGCGCTTCCTTTGGACCGGGCGACGAATGCACACGCCAAGCCGACGCCGGAACGCCCAGCCAGACGGGGGCTTTGCGCGAGGCCTCGTTCGCCTGCCGCAGGGGCGAGATGTCGTCGAGAATCCAGAACGACCGGCCGTGCGTCGCCAGAATCAGGTCGTTCGCGTGGACGACCAAGTCGTGCACGGGCACGGTGGGCAGGTTGAGTTGCAGCGATTCCCAGTTTTCGCCGGCATCGTACGAAACAAAAACACCGGTTTCCGTTCCGGCGAACAGCAGGCCGGTGCGCACCGGATCTTCACGCACGGCGCGCACGAAGGAGCCTTCCGGAATGCCCCGCACCAGCAGTTTCCAGGTCTTGCCGTAGTCTTGCGTACCGTAGATATACGGCCGCAGGTCGTCGTTCGAGTGCCGATCGACGGCCAGCCAGGCGGTGCCGGCATTGAACGGCGAGGCATCGATCTGGCTGATCTTGCTCCATTCGGGCATCTCCTTCGGCGTCACGTCCGTCCAGGTCTGGCCGCCGTCGCGGGTGACATGCACCAGCCCATCGTCGGAGCCCGCCCAGATCAGGCCCTTCACCACGGGTGATTCGGCCACGGCGAAGATGGTGTCGTAATACTCGGTGCCGGTGTCGTCGATGGTGATGGGTCCGCCGGAGGGTTGCTGCTTGCTCTTGTCGTTGCGGGTGAGGTCGCCCGATATGGCTTCCCAGTGCATGCCCGCATCGGCGGTGCGGAAAAGGCGTTCGCCACCGTGATAGAGCACGTTGGGATCGTGGGGCGAGGTCAGCAGCGGTGCGGTCCACTGAAAGCGGTGCTCCAGGCCGGCGGCGCCTTTGCCGTCGCTGAGGACAGCGGACACACCAATGGTCTTGGCCTGGCCCGTCCGCTTGTCGAAGCGGGTCAGCAATCCCTGGTAATCACCGGCGAAAACGATATCCGGATCGGGCAGGTAGGGCGCGATGTATCCGGCCTCGCCGCCGCCCACGGGATACCAGTCCTCCCGCTCGATGGTGCCGCCCTGGGAGCCGCGCGTCGCAATCGCCACGCTGGAATTATCCTGCTGCGAGCCATAGACGTAGTAGGGAAAGCGATTGTCGGCGACCACGTGGTAGAACTGCGCTGTGGGCTGGTTATCCTGCCGGGTCCAATGGTCGCCGCCATCCACGGTGACGGTTGCGCCGCCGTCGTCGGTCTGGATCATGCGCCGCGTATTCAGGGGATCGATCCAGAGACCGTGATTGTCGCCGTGCGGGACCTTGATCTTGTTGAAGGTGCGGCCGCCGTCGATGGAGCGGTGAAAATCGACGTTGAGGACGTAGACCGTATTGGAGTCCTTTGGATCGGCCACTACGTGCATGTAATACCAGGCGCGCTGGGTGAGGCGATGGTCGGGATTGATCAGTTCCCATTTATCGCCGCCGTCGTCGGAACGGTAGAGGCCGCCGTTGCGCGCTTCGATGAGCGCCCAGACGCGGTCGGAATTCGCGGCGACCGCCACGCCGATTTTCCCGTACGGGCCTTCGGGCAGTCCGTCGCCCGCCAGTTTCTTCCAGGTGTCGCCGCCATCGCTGGAACGGTACAACCCGCTGCCCTGGCCGCCGCTCGAGAGGGTCCAGGGCTGGCGGCGCACCTGCCACATGGCGGCGAAAAGGATGTGGGAATTGTGCGGATCGAAGGCCACATCGATGCCGCCGGTGTTTTCGTCGACGAACAGCACCTTAGCCCAGGTCTTGCCGCCGTCGGTGGTGCGGAAGATGCCGCGCTCCTGGTTGGGGCCGTAGGGATGGCCCAGCGCGGCTACGAAAACGATGCCGGGATCGCGCGGGTCGACGATCAGCTTGCCGATCGCGCGCGAGTCGCGCAGGCCCACGTTCTTCCAGGTTTTGCCCGCATCGAGCGATTTGTAGACGCCGTCGCCGGTGGCGGCGTTGCCGCGGATGCAGCCTTCGCCGGTGCCCACATAGATGATGTTGGGATCGGACGGCGCCACGGCGAGGCTGCCGATGGAGGAAGACTTCTCGTGGTCGAAGACGGGCTTCCAGGTGGTGGCGCCATCCGTGGATTTCCAGACGCCGCCGCCCGTCGAGCCGAAGTAATAAGTGGTGGGATCGCCGGGGACGCCCGAGGCGGTCAAGGAGCGGCCGCCGCGGAATGGGCCAATCGCGCGGTACTGCATGCCCTGTTCGGATTTCTCTTTGTCCTTGTCCTTGTTTTTGTTTTTGTCTTTATCGGCCGGGGTGGTTTGGGCCAGCAGAAAAGGAGCCGCCGCAAGGCAGGCGAATGCGAGAGGTCGAACACGGGTCATCGGTCCATGTTACAACGTGTGCGTTTTGGGTTTCGCCGCTTCCCATGGAAGTCCTCCGCGCGACGAAGCTGTGTGATCCAATAAACGTTCAGTCCGGGACCAACAGAATGTAACTCCGTGGCGGATGCCGGGTTTTGGAGGCCAGAAAAGATGGCGAAGCTAGGAAGTGACAGACGGCCTGCGATAGTCCGCGTGCAATCCACGGAGGAGGCCGAGGAAATCGTCGAATTTGCTCAGGCGCGCGGCTGGAAAGTGATTGTCGGTGTGGAGCCCGATCAACCCGAAGACCGTTCCGATCTTCATAAACTCATGCGCACCGAGGAAAAGCCGAAAACCAAACCGCGCCTGCCGACGAAAATCAGCGGCAACGATTACTGCCCTTGCCGCAGCGGCAAGAAGTACAAGAAGTGCTGCGGCGCCGTGATTGCGAGTCAGGAGGCATGAGGAGAGTCCGAGAAGTCCGGTCGAGCAAATAGCGTCGATCAAGTTACCGTCGAAGCGAGGGTGGACCGTTGGCGCAAAATGCGGCAGCTTGAAGAACCCGGCGAGGACGACGACGATGAGGCCAACGCCAAAATCGGTTAAGCGGCCGCGTCGCGGCGGGCCACTATCAGAGTGATGTCGTCGGCGGGCGGCGATCCCGCCGTGAATGTGGTCAACGCCTGCGTGACCGCGGCCACGATGTCCGGGGCGCTCTTGGCGCGGTTGGCGGCCAGCACCTGGGCGAATTGCTCGTCGCCAAACTCTTCGTCTTTGGCGTTGCTGGCTTCGGTGACGCCGTCGCTGTAGATGGCCAGCACGTCGCCGGGTTCCAGTTTCGCGCGATATTCGGCGTAGTTGGCTAGCGAGAGAATACCCAGCGGCGGGCCGCCACCATCCAGGCTTTCCACGGCGCCATTGGCACGCACGATGACCGGGGGATTGTGCCCGGCACTGCAGTAGCCCAGGTCGCCGGTGCCCGCATCCAGCACGCAAAAGAAGAAAGTAATAAAGCGATTGCTGGGGCAATTCTTGCAGGTGATTTTGTTCAGGCGGTTCATGACCGCGGCCAGATTTTGGGGTTCGTCCGCCAGCACCTGCACGCGGGCCTGCAGGCCCATCATCATGAGGGAGGCGGGCATTCCCTTGCCGGAAACATCGCCCAGCACCATGGCGACGCGTCCGTTGGGATACGCGAAGAAATCGTAGTAATCGCCGCCCACGGTGCGGCAGGCGGCATTGTAGCCGGCCAAGTCCGCGCCTTCGACTTTGGGCGCGCCGCCCGGGAGAAAGCTGCGCTGGATCTCGGCCGCCTGATCCAACTCGCGGGCCATGCGGCGTTCGGTCTCTTCGACTTCGGACAAGCGGGCATGCTCGATGCGGATAGCCGCCACGTTGGCCATGACGGTCAGCAGGCTGAGATCGTCCTTGGTGAAAGCGCGGAACATGTTGGGCGAATCCACATAGATCAGGCCGATGGTGCGCTTTTCGGTTTGCAGGGGCACGGCCATGAGGGTGCGCACCTTCTGTTCCACGATGCTCATGCGCTCGCGGAAGGCCTCGTCCAACTGGGCATCGCGAACCAGCACGGAAGCCTTCTCGTTGATGACGCGGTCGCGCACGGCGGAGCTGATATGGAAGCCTTCGCCCTTGTTGGCCTTGACTTCGAGGTGCTCGCCTTCGATGGTCATGACCACGCCGCGCTGCGCGCCGACGCCTTCGATGGCCAGATCGAGGATCAGCGGAAAGAGATCGGCCAAGGTGCCGCGGCCGGCAAGCTCCTGTCCGGCGCGGATCAGGGCCTGGACCTGTTTCGTGCCGTGCTGGCCGGGGCGATCGACAATCGTCTGGCTGGAGAGCGCGCCTTCGAGGCTGGTGAAGATGGTGGAAGTGCTCGGGGGATCGGGCTCACCCGATTCGAAGACCACGACGCCCTCGGAGGGCCGCGCGGGCGCGCCCACATCGTCGAAAACGATGGCGAGGTGGCCGGCGGTGATGCGGTCGCCGGGCTTCAGCTTGAGTTTGGCGCGGAGCGGGATGTTGTTGACCATCGTGCCGTTCTTGCTGCCCAGATCCTGGACGGTCCAATCGTCGCCATCGCGTTCGAGGAGCATGTGCTGGCGGGACAGGCCGGCATCGTCGGGAAAGCACAATTCGGCGGTGCTGGAACGGCCCACCGTGAAGCGGTCTGCCTTTAGGGGGACGGTCTTGACCTGTCCGTCGGGACACTGGATGACGATCTCCCGGGACATGCTGGGTTTGGGAATTGCCACAGTTGATTATAGCCGAGGAGGATTGTCGCACGCCTGCGCCTGGTTACTGCGCCTGTCGCAGGTGAACGGAAAAACTGTCCGGGTCTTTGCGATGCTTAAAAGCGACAAATAGCGCACACCCGTGGTCGGGCATAGCGAAGAGCAGCGATTCCTTCACCGGCTGCCACCACCTGGAACTGGAACCGCTGGCCGCCCCGGGTGATGATGACTTCTTCAAGGACGGCCCGCTGTGTTTTCGACCTCAACCGGTGGCCAGTTCCTCATCGAAGCAGACCGCTACTTTGCCACAGCGGCCGCCGGCCATCAACCCATACGCCTGGCCGGCGGAATCGAGGGAAAACCGGTGCGTCACCAGGTCCGCGGGATGCAGGTTCCAGTCCACCAGCCGTTCCACTAACTCCTCCATCAGCCATGTGGATGTCACCCAGGAACCGAAGATCGTCTTCTGGTCATGAATGATGTCGGGCGAGGGATTGAACTCCACTTTTCCGCCTTCACCCAGAAAAACGATGCGGCCCCACTTGCGTGTGGCGCGAATGGCGGTGGCGCGCGCGGCGTCGTTCGCGGAACAGTCCACCGCGCGCTCCACTCCGTGGCCGCCGGTCAGATTGCGGACTTCCGCCACGTTGTCCGGTCCGGCCGGCAGGACCTCGTCGCACACGCCCAGTTGGCGCGCCAGGGCGACCCGCTCCGGGATCACGTCGATGCCGATGATCCGCCGCGCGCCGAGCTTGCGGCAAAGCGCGCCGGTGGCCAGACCCACCGGGCCCAAACCGGTAACCAACACCGCGTCATTGCCGCTAATGCCGATCTTCCGCAAGCCTTCATATACCGTGCCGAAGCCGCAGGCCACCTGGGCGCCGTCCGCGTAAGTCAGCTCCGCTGGGAGATCGATCAGGTCCTTTTCCTCCGCCAGCAAGTAGTCGGCCATGCCGCCGTCGCGCTGCCAGCCGTAGGCCCGCCGGTAGCGCTCGCTGGTGCAGGAGATCATGTAGCCGCGCCGGCAGTCGTGGCACACGCCGCAGCCCGAAATATGGTAGACGATCACGCGGCCGCCCACGCCGAAGCGGCGGCAGCCCGGCCCGGTTTTCACGATCTGGCCCGCCGGCTCGTGTCCAGCCACCACTCCCTGGTATCCTTCAGGCCCTTTGCCCAGGTGCTCGCGATAGATGCACCGGATATCGGAGCCGCAGATCGTGGATGCCTTCATGCGCAGCAAGACTTCGCCATGGCCTGGTTCGGGCACGGGGATCTCCCGCAGTACGACACTGCTGTTGCCCGGCAGATATGCGCCTCTCATCATGTTTCGATTTCTCCTGTCGGATCCCACAGATCCTGCCAGCTTTGGTTGTCTTTCCAGAGGAACACCTGCCCCTTGATCAGCCGGCAATTCCGGTCGATGCCCGCAATCGCATCCATCTCTTCGTCCGTGAGTGGCGCGGCCGTGGTGGCGCGTAGGTTCGCCACATAGTTTCGCGGTTTGGTCGAAAGAGGGATGGGGGTCTGGCCGCGCTCGACCGCCCATTTCACGCAAACCACCGCGGGATGCACGCCCAGCCGTTCGGCAATGCGCACGATCACCGGATCCTCGATGTCGGATGTGTCTTCGGGTGTGCGGTCGCGCGGGGGGCGATGCGGCGATCCGATCGGGCAATGGCCCACCGGCTCGATCCCGCGGCGGCGCACGAAATTGAAAAGCTCCGGCTGCTGGAAATGCGGGTGCAGTTCCATCTCATTCACCGCGGGTTGGATGCGCGCGTCCCGCAGGACCGGCGTTAGTTTGGGAATCGTCATGTTCGAGGTGCCGATGTGACGCGCGAGCCCGAAGTCCACCAGCCGCTCCATCTGCCGCCAGGTGCGCATGAAGTTTTCGTGGATATAGGGCCGGGCATCCGGGCTGCGCGATTCCACACTGCACCCGGGGGGATGGAAATTGGGGAATGGCCAATGCACCAGGTACATATCGAGATAGTCCAGGCGCAGGTCCGCCAGCGATTTCCGGCAGGCTGGTATTACGTCGGATGCGGCGTGTTTGTCGTTCCAGAGCTTGGAGGTAATCCACAACTCTTCGCGCCGGATTCCCGCGGCAAAGATCGCGTCGAGGGCGGCGCCGATACGCTCCTCGTTGCCGTAGACCGAAGCGCAATCGAGATGTCGATATCCAGCCAGAACCGCACCTGTGACTGCCGTGGCAATTTCCTCCGGCGGCACGTGGTCCGACCCGAATGTACCCAGGCCGATGGCCGGCATCGCGGCGCCGGTGTAGAGAGTTCGCTTGGGGACCAGGGCCGGGTCCACTTCCTCGCGCTCAGTCATTTTCATACCAGTTGTAGCGTACGGTCTTGCCGTCCAGAAGCCAACGCTCCGGAGTGGTGGTGTCCGTCCAGTCCAGCGGCACGGCAGGCGGATGGTTGTGCGCGGCTTCGGCGAGGGCGGCCTTCAGCGCCGGCTTTTGCGCCGCCGCGATGGCCGCCGGATCCGCGGAAATGAACAGCGCCGTGCCGCTGCGGGCTACCAGGTCGAGCCACTGGCGAGTAAGATTCCAGGGGATATCGCCGGTCACGGGCACGCAATCCGCATCGGCGGCGAAGAAGGTATTGTGCTGCGCCATGCGGAATGCCAGCGTGTTCACGCCCATCTTGCGCGTGCGGCCCCACTCGCGCCCGCTGGTATCGTCGCCGATGCGCTGCGCCTCGACCAGGCCCGCGGCCAGATGGCCGATGGTATTGCAGCCCAATAAAACGGCATCGCCGGCGCTGTGGCGAATGGCGCGATATAGAGCCAGGACGATCTCGGCGGTGGTTTTGCCGCGATCGTGGAAATGCCAACCGCCGTCGGTGAGTTCGGGGCCCATTTGAAAGCCCCATCGGCCGGTCAGATCGAAAGTGGTGTAATCATGTTTGATCAGCTCATAGCCCCAGCCGCGAAGGGTGGCGATGCTCGCGCCAATATAAGCCAGCGCTTCCGGGATACTGGGGTCCATCACGATCAGGCCGCCGTTCGGCCGGCCGCCGGCGGGTGGCAAGCGCCAGCTTTCGGCCTGGCGATCCGCGGTCAGGGTAGGGCGCAGCCAGAGGCCGGGGCGCACTCCCAGAGCCTTCATTTGTGCGGCCAATCCGGGCATGTCGGGATAGCCGGCGGTGGTCTGTGCCACTGGACCTGCGCCTTCCGCCGCGGCGCCCCAACCCATGTCGATGACTGCAAACGGCCGATTCCTGGAATCCGGCGCGAGTTCGGCCAGCAGCGCGGCGTCTTTCAGGCTGGCGGCCGCCGAAGTGTTCTGGCCGTATGCGTAATACCAGTTATTGCTGCCATAGATGGGCTGCACGGGCAAGCGAGGATGTTCGCACAGCATGCCGCAAAGCGCCCGCGCCGCATCTATCGCGGACTCGCCGGAGTGGCCGTGGCGGACGACGATTGTGGCGGCGTCCAACTGGCGACCCGCCAGTTCCACTCCGCCGCCGCCGTTGCTTACGTCCAGCCATAGGGTGACCCCGCCGGCATCCGCCTGCCAATAACAGATGGATGCCGCGCCGGTCCTGACGCCATACCCGTGCGTGGTATTGGCGCCGGACGCCAGGAAGTACCAAGGCATCAGACGTTCGCCCACTTGGCCCCGCCATTCCAGGTCTCCATAAGACCGTTCCCAGTGATCGCCCAGGAATCGGCAGCCATCCGGAAAAGATCCATGCCAGCGGAGGCGGAGACGGGTCAGCTTGGTGCCGGTAGCCGTCACCAGAATGGCGATCTCCTGGGCTTTGCGCGGCTGCCAGGCGATTTCGATGTCGCCCGCCTGCCATTTCCCGCCCGAGCGTTTCAGGTTGCTTGCGCCTGCCGTGCCCTCGGCGAAAAACTGTACACTGTCCGGCGGCCGCGAAGGATCGGGTAGCGCCGGGGCCGGCTTGGCCGCGTGTGCGGCGGCAACAGCCGCGCCCAGGCCGAGAACGAACGACCGTCGTCCGGGCGATTCATTGAATGGCATCAGACCGAATGGTAGCGCGCTTACAATAAGTCAATCGATGCCGGAATCGTCTATGGGAGCGGCTGAACGGTTGCGCGCTTTTCGCGCGGGTTATCCCGAAAAAACGCTGGCAGTGTCCGGCACGGAATGGAAATACCGGATCTGCGGCGGTGGCGAGCGGGCGCTTTTGACGCCCCCTGGCGGCGAACTGGTCAACGATCTGGCCTTCGATCTGGCGACCGCCCTGGCGGCCAGCTTCCGCGTCGTCTACCCGGCCTACCCTCGTCTAAAGTCGCTCGATGAAATCTCCGATGGCTTAGCTGCGATTCTGGACGCCGAGAATATCCCGCGGGTTTCCGTGCTGGGGGCGTCTTTCGGCGGCGCAGTGGCCCAATGCATGGTGCGCCGGTACCCCGCCAGAATCGACCGCTTGATCCTATCGAATACGGGCGTGCCGCTGGCGAACCTGGTACGCAGCGTGAAGATTGCTAATGCGATCCCGGCAGCCATGCCCTGGCCGCTCTTACGCCGGCTACTCGCCGCGGCGACGGTTAAACTGCTGCACGGCGCCGGCGCCGAACGAGGGTTTTGGCGGAATTATGCGAACCAGCTATTCGCCAGGCAGCTTACAAAGCCGGACATCATGGCGAACTTGCGGATTCAACTCGATTATCATCGGTGCTACCGCTTTGCGCCGGCAGACCTTGACGGATGGATGAGAAACTGGTCCGGGAAGGTCTTCATTATCGAATCCGATAACGATGTGCTCAGCGCCGCGCGGCGCAAGGCACTGCGCGATACCTATCCCCAGGCCACGTTATACACTTTCCATGGCGCCGGACACGCGCCGGCATTCACCCGGCCCGATGAATACCTCGGAGTCGTGCAGCGCTTCTTGAAGTGAGCGGTCAAAGATGGCGCGCCAGCCGGTTCGCCAGCACGCGGTAAACGGCCGGATTGAATACCAGTCCGACATGCGTCCCGGGGACCTCGCAGTCGATCTCCGGATCGCCGGTCACGCAGAATCGCCAATCCACGATGCCATCGTTTCTGGTGTAAATAGCCGTTTGCGCGACGTCGTCCGGGAATTCGCCCCGTAGCGAAGATACGAATTCGCAAGTACACGCCTCCGTATAACATCCGGGCAGGATGTGACCCGCATGCTCGCGCAGGATGCGATTGCGAATGGCATCGGTTGCGCGCAGCACGTTGGCGTGCGCGACCGGGCCTCGGAACGGAGAACCCAAAGTAGTGACGGACGCGATCTGGTCGGGCCTCTGCGCGGCTACCGAGCGCGCGATGATGCCTCCCAAACTATGGCCGACCAGGTGCACGCGGCGGCCGGTGGCGTTGTAGGCGCGTCTCACGGTATCGTTCAAGCGGCGGCGGATCAGAAGGTTGGGGCACTCCGCATTCCAGCCGATGCCGGAAAAGTAGGACCGGTAGCCGATCGTACGAAGCCAGGAAAACATTTCGCCGAGATACGTATCGGTGCCCAGGAAGCCCGGAATGAGGATTACGGCCTCACCGTCGCCGTGGGGTACGCCCAAGCCATAGAAGATGGACGTCAGCCGTAACTGAACCAGTTCGAAGCCGACCAGAAGTTCCTGCCACATGGAGACTTCGGCTTCTTGACGCTCGTGGACGGAGTACCTTTGACCCGTCAGTGCGTCTTCCAGTATATGCAATTTCGGCGCAAGTGCGATGGATCGCACCACGGGTGCAGCCAGCTTTCAGCAAGGGCGCGCCGCCTAAAAAGGCGGCTGCGGCCAAGATTGGCCGCCCTCCAAACTGAGGTTAATCGTGGAAGCCGGCGACGTCGTAGGACATTAGGACCAGATCCTGCGTACGTCCTTGCCGGTCGATCACCCAATCGGGCAGCAGGGCTTCCATATGAAAGCCTAGCCGTTCGAACAGGCGGCGGGCGCTCGATTGTCCGGAAGACACGCGCACGACGATGCGCCGCAGATCCAGGTCGTGAGCGATGGAAAAGACTTCGTGGCCGAGCAGTCGGCCTACCCCACGGCCGCGCTGGTGCGGCGCCATCAGCAGGCGTATTTCGCCCAAATGGCGCGTCCAGCGCGTCTGGCCGTGGTGCAGGCTGCTATAGCCCAGCAGTTTGCCGTCCTGTTCCGCGAGCACCGTCACGTTACGCCTGTCTTGCAGGTCGCGCATCCAGTGCTCGATACCTTCCGGCGTGGTCACATCCACCAGGAGGAAAAACAGGTCGTCTTCCGGTTGCGCGCGCATGAAAGCCAGAAACGCCTCGCGATCCTCCGGGGTCATCAGGCGGAGGGTCACGCTGGCGTCGCCGACACGCGCGGTATAGGGGAAGTGCCGCTGTGCGATAGCAGATTCAGACATGGTATGACCTTTTATCCCGTTGACTGCCGCGACGCGGACTATTTCTTGCGTCCGGCGTGCGCGTGCGCGTGCGCGGGCGTGTGGGTGTGCACCGGCGGTGGCAGGAACGGCTTCATCGCCACGTCGAGCAGAGACTTCTGGGCATTGATGAAATTCTCAACGCCTTTGCGTGCAAAGTCGCCAACACTGGTTGAGGGCTCAGGCGCGGAGCGGACGATCTCTCCGGCGGCCTTCATGGCTCCCTCGATCTGGTTGGTCGCCAGATCCAGCAGCTTTTTCTGCGAATCGACGAATTTGTCCATGCCATCCTTGGCCAGTTCGGTCATCTTGACGCGCGCAGCCGGCTTCACACCCTTGTGGGCTTTTCCGTTAGGCTCGGTATGCGTGACCGCCGACACCAGGTCGAGGAACTTCTTTTGCGTGTGCACGAAATTATCCACACTCTCGCGGGTGATTTCGGCCAGGTCCTTGCCCTCGAAGGCCTTGCCTTCCTTGATTGCGTCCACCACCGCCTTGCTCTGCTGGCCGGCCATATCGAGGAACTTCTTCTGCATGCCGACAAACGCGTTCACGGCTTCGCGCATCGCATCGGTCATGGCGGCCGGCACCCCGGTGAGCCCTAATCCTTCCTTTACACCGGTCTGCACCAATGCGTTCTCTTCCGCGGCGAGGTCCAACAGAATCTTTTGCGCCGCCACAAAATTGGCCATACTCTGGCCCGCCAGTTCCACCATCCCGGTCAGCGGGCGTAACGGCGAGAAATTGATTCGCTCCCGCACGAAACCCAAAGCCAGGGAGTTCTGCTGCGCGGTTAAATCCAGCAGAATCTTTTGCGTTGCGACGAAACTTTCCATACCCTGCCGGGCCCAGTTCGCCAGCGTGCTGGCCAGCGATGCGGGGACGTCGGCAATAGACTTCGTGATGTTCTCCATGGTACGCTCCTTAATAATGCTGCAATGCAGCATCCAGGTTGAGTATACCGCCGCGGCGAAAAGCTGTCAAGGAGTTTTGGGCTATATTATCTTTTTATGCCGGAACGTAAGGTGGTGGTCAAAAAATACGAGAACCGGCGCCTCTACGATACGGGCGCCAGCCGCTACGTCAACCTTGACGATGTAGCCCGTATGGTACGCGATGGGGTGGAAGTGCAGGTGCTGGACGCCCGTAGCGGCGAGGACCTGACCCGTGTGATCCTCACCCAGGTAATCATGGAAGATGCCAAGGGGCACGAATCCGGCCTGCCGCTGGACCTGCTACGCAAGCTGATCGTGGCCTCCGACCGCGCCACGCACGACTTCCTGACCTGGTATCTCACCACCGTCACGGAGATGTACCAGAAGGCCCAGAGCGCCCTGCAGACAAGGCCCCTCGACGTGGTGCGGAATCTGTTCAGTTCGCAGGCGGGTCCGCCGGCTGCGCCCCCGCCAGTTCCCGCCGAAGAACTCGAAGCGCTGCGCCTGCGCGTGCAGGAACTGGAAGACCGCCTCCGCCTGGCGGAGCAAAAGACCGCCCCCCGCAAGAGGAAAACGAAGAAAAGCACAAATAAAGGTTGACATACGACCCGCACTCTGAAAGATTATTCAGACAAGGAGGGACGTCATGGAAACCGTCTGTTCGATGCTGCGGCATAAAGGATCCGACGTCTTTTGGCTATCGCCGGAAGCAACCGTTTACGAAGCTGTCGCCATGATGGCCGATAAGAGCGTGGGCGCCTTGTTGGTGGTATCGGGCGGCAAATTGAGCGGCATCGTGTCCGAGAGGGACTACGCCCGCAAGGTCATCCTGAAGGGGAAGCACTCACACGAAATGCAGGTGAAGGAGATCATGACCAGCCCGGTCTTCACCATCACGCCGGAACATTCGGTGGAGGATTGCATGCGCGTGATCACGGCGCATCGCATTCGGCACTTGCCGGTAGTGGAAGGCGACGCCCTCGTGGGTATGATCTCGATTGGCGACGTGGTGCGCTCGATCATCTCGGCACAGGCCCACACCATCGACCAGCTCAGCAGCTACATCGAAGGCCGCTACCCGGCATAGAACGCGGGCCGGCGTCGTCCGCGCTACGTCATATGGCGGCCAGGCGGGCTGGGGCGTAGTCTACAAGATCGATACGGCCGGACGGCAAAAGGTCCTTTACTCGTTTACGGGCGGCGCGGGCGCAGGGCGTCCTTATGCGGGTGGTGCGTGGGTGCGGACAGCGTGTTCAAGATCGTGCCCTAAGCCCTCGGACGCCGTGCTGGAAGTCCGCCGGCTTAAGTCAGATTCTCTTTCTTCATCATGAGCCTCCGCACGATCGGGATCGGGGAATCCAGATGTCGTGCTATGGGCGTTTGGCGGCAGGTGTGGCGCGGATGGAGTAGAGGTGATTTTCAGTGCGCAGGATCAGGCGGTCGCCAATGAGGGCCGGGGTAGCCAGCGCCATCTCGCCGAGGTCGTTGGACTCGAGCAATTCGTATTTATCGCCGGCGCGGATCACAAACGTCCGGCCTTCTTCGTTCAGACAAAAAACCTTGTCGTTGTAACCCCAGGGAGATGAGGTGAAATCGCCGCCTTCGCCGATACGGGCCTTGTAAGTTTGCTCGCCCGTGCGAGCGTCAAATCGCGTGAGGATGCCGTTGTGGGTAAGAACGTAGAGCCCTCCGCCATAGGCTAGCTCGGTGGGCAGATAGGTTCCGGCTTTGGGCTGAATCCACGCGACAAACTCGTTCAGTTTGGCGCCGTCCGGTGTGGTGAGGTCGCCGTGCGCCCCTGGTTTGATCGCAGCCAGAGCTTTGCCGGTCCCACCGTTGAGATACAAGAGGCCGCCGTAGGCGAAGGGACTAGGGATCGGCATGGCGGACATGCCAGCGAGACGCCACAATTCGTTGCCTTTAAGGTCGTAGCTGATGGCGAGGCCCGGGCCAATGGCGACAATTTCGGTGCGCTCGGAATTCTTCCAGATGTAGGGACTCGACCAGCCCGTCTGGCGATCGGAGCCTTTAACGTGAATCGAGCGATCTGTGCGCCAGACCTGCTTGCCGGTATTTGCCTCGAATGCCGCGATGAACTGCTGTTTCTCGTTGTCGTTGACGACGATTACGAGGCCATTCACGAAAGTGGGCGATGAGGCCGTGCCGAAATCGAGGATGGTCGGAAAGCTTTCGAGCGGCGTATTCCAGACCTTGTTGCCGTTGAGATCATAGGCGAAAAGGCCGAGGTTATTGATGTACACGTAGACACGTTGGCCGTCGGTAACAGGGGTTTCCGAGCAGAAGCTGTTCTTGCGGTGACGGCCCCCGGGGGGGTGGCCGGAATAGAATTCGCGCCTCCAGTTGACCTTGCCGGACTCGAGATCGATGGAATAGAGGAAATAATGGAGGAAGACCTCGCCCGGCAATTCGAAATCGCGCGCGTTCAGGCGGTCCATAAGGTCCTTGTCGTTCAGACCC
Organism: Bryobacteraceae bacterium; assembly: GCA_050011755.1. GTDB lineage: Bacteria > Acidobacteriota > Terriglobia > Bryobacterales > Bryobacteraceae > Bog-159. The sequence goes on from JBEKIM010000014.1 coordinate 19,135, forward strand.
TGCTTGGTGAGTTCGGCGACGTAATCGTTGGAATATTCGGTGCCGGTTTGCGGCTGTTTCGCCTTGCCGTCGGTGGTGACGGTTGTGATAAAGACGTTCCTGCCGGCGACGATCGGAGAAGACCAGCCCAGTCCAGGGAGGGTCGCGGTCCATTCGATATTCGACGTTTTCGACCATTTGCCGGGCAGGTTAGAGTTGAGGGCGGAGGGGTTGGAGGAGGGGCCGCGAAAACCGGGCCATTCGGGATCCACTGCGAATGCGCAAGCGGCAAGGAGGAGCGTGGCGATGACCCTGTTCATGATTCTATTGGACTATAAATACCGTCAAACGTCACGAATGGCGCTTTAGCGCGGGAAGTCCGAGAAACTCTGCCAGCCATACGCGACTTCGACGAACGGATGCCCTTCCTGTTCTATTTGCTGTTGCCCGATCTCTTTCCCGCCGAGGCATTCATAGAATCTCCTGGACGGGTTGAGAGCTAGAACCCATACGGCCATAGACCGAAAACCGCGCGCCTCCAGTTCGCCGACGAATTGCCGGACAAGCAAAGTTCCCAGTCCCTTTCGTTGCGCCTGCTCACGGAGATAAATGGCGTATAGCTCACCCTCGCAGCCCAACTTGCCGGTCCTCTCCTTCCCCCCTGAGACGAATCCCACAACATTGCCACCCTCGTCGCAGCCGACCCTTGTGATCCCTGAGGATGCCCCCTCGGCAGTCAGTATCTCCCGCCAGGAGAGTTCACGCTTGTCCACGGATAATCCACTGAGAAGAGCGTCGGAAAAAATGCCTGCGTACGTGCTTCTCCAGCTTTCGACGTGAACCTCGGCAATGGCACGCGCGTCGCTAATGCGGGCGGGACGGATATTCCATGCGCTATGCGGCATCCATTAATTCTAGCCGCACATGACCGGAGGTTTAGTGCGCCATCGACGCGGCTACGGTCCCATCGGACCATTCGCCAACCGGTATGAAGAAAATAGTCACCCGCTCCTCAGGGTCATCCGCCGCCAGAACCGGCGAGCCAGGCAGATTGGCCCCCCAGTTTTTCGCCGCGACGCCGGAAATGAAAAACATCAGATGTGGATGCCAGCTCATGTCGTCATCGCTTAAGTACTGCTGCCTCGACATCATGTAGCACATCGCCCCCGGTTCCAGCACAGGCAGTTCCTTCTTATCCAGCGCCGCTGCGGTGGTCTGCACGATCTCGGCCTTCGACTTTCCCGCCAGTGCCAGTCTGGTCTTCATCAGGTAGATGGGCACAAAGGTTCTTGCGGACTGGGGATTAAAGCAATTGGGCGCGCGAACTTTGGGATTCCAGAATTCCGGTTGATCGGTGGCGGCGGCCCATGATCGTTCCACTATACAGAGAAAGCCATTCTTGCCTTTCACCGCTGTCGTGTATCCCGTGCGCCGCAGCACCATCACTTCGGCTCCGTCCGAAATGGAGGTTGGAGCCGCACTGCGAGCCAGCGCAATCTCAGACTTCTCGTCGGGCATCAAATACCGGTCCAGAGGCGCCATGGCCGGATAGGAAGTCTTCTGCGCCTGCAAGCTTTCGCCGGAATTGGCAACCAGAACAAGTAATGGTAAAGCGATGACGCTGATATTCATGTTCCGCATGGGACTCTCCAGTGTGCGCGTTCCGCGCCGGGTTAATTCGCATTCTATCTCGCCTCGGGTATCCAGGTTACCCGGACGACACGGGAAGCGACGCAACAAAGGCACTTACCAGCGGTGGAATCTCACCACGTAGCGCCCTCCGTTCAGGCTGGAACAGAGTGGCCACAAAGAAAGGGTGGGAAGACAACTCGACTGCGCGAACTTCGCCGGAGAGGTTGTGCGCAGTCGGGCGTAGACCGTTCCGGAAAAGCAAGGTTTCATACTCGCGATTGAGCCCATAACTACAGCGATATTCCTCGGTGATCCGATCTACGCCGTATGCGCTCTTCAGTTTTCCTCCGTCTTGAAGAACGATCTCTTCGCTTTGCTCCACCAACCGGCATGAGAGTGACGAAACCACAAGGTTCGGCGCGGCGGGATTTGTCTCGGCATGACTCGCATCCCGAAGGCCGCAAACATTCCTGGCGTATTCTATGACGGCGTGCTGGAAGCCGCCACACGTTCCCAGAAAGGGGCGCCCGGATTCACGGGCATATCGAATGGCGTCCAGCGCGCCTTCCATGCTGGCGTAGGGACTTGCGGGGACGCACCAAATCCCGTTGAAGCCCGCGAGGTCGGCCGCGGCATCGCGGATCGACGCAGTATGAACCCAGACGGATTCGATGGATTGATCGGCGCCGGCGGACACGCGCAGCGCCTCCGGAATGGCCCGGTGCGCGATCACCGATTTGTCATAATCGCCGACCAGCGCCACGCGAAAATGCGCCATTGAGGAAGTATAGCGAAAAGGGCGAGCTAGCCGTTTTCGACGCGCACCTTTATATCCGCGTAGGCAGTCACGATGAGCCTGCTTAAAGCCGCGGCGTTCGTGGCCGTTCCGGGCCTTAGCTTCACATGGCGCATGAACTTGCCGGTGCCTTGCAACAAGCCGGCCGGATCCGGCAGCGATGCGCCGTGAAAGAACCCCACGTTGACATGCGAGGTGAAAATATTGACATAGGCGAAGGGCGCGTCTCCCAGGCATGCAACCGGACAGCCGTCATGCAACAGCTCGCGGACTTCGTCCCCGCACTTTCGCATCGCCTCAAACCACCGATGCGCGATGGCTCCCAACTCACCGGCATGCTTTATCATCCATGCATCGATGGCGGGATCCCGCTCGACAGCGCCGTTGAATCGCAGCAATTCCGTCATGTCCACGTAATTACAACGGCACGTGCAGGGTGCCTACAAGGCCGGATGGAATGTCGCGGAAACCCATGCTGAAGCCAGTCGTACCTGGCGGCGTCTTGACCCGCGCGCCTAAGACCAGGCCTTTTTCCTTCACCTGGCGATAGGCGGCTTCACTAAGACTTACCGGGATGGTGGTGAGTTGCTCAACCTTTCCCACTACGACCAGAAACTGCAGCGATCCCGCCCATTTTCCGTCTTTAGGCTCCAGGGTGAGGCCGCGCGGATCGATGGTCACGGAGGCTTTGTAGCCTCCTTCGACGGGCGAAAGATGCACGGTCAAGCCGATGCCGGCGAGCGCTACCGGGCTGGCGATCGCCTGGGCCAGGGTGGGCGCCACGGCCGCATCCGGCGCGGCCACGTAACCGGGCCGATACCGCAGTTTCACGCCAGGCCGCTGTACGCTCACTTCCAGGCGATGATAGGCGCCATCCAGGGTGGCGGATGGGGGCGAGAACGCCAGCGCATAACTGACGCGCGCGTCGCCCGCGGCCTCCTCGATGGCGGAACTCAAGTCGTTGATGTGGTGGAAGGCCTGGCCACCGGTTTCCACGGCCAGGGTTTCGAGTGTCTCGTAGTTGAAATCGGGACTCGAGAAGGCCTTGGGAGGCTTGCTGCGCGTTCCCATCGAACTGCGGTCCGCCTGAAAGGCCGGCGCCACCGTGACACCTCGCGCGTCCACGGGATAGACCGCTACGTCTGCCTCGTTCAAGGCGCGAATGGCCCGGGCTACGTCGCTTTCAAACGGCTGGCCGGTGCCCGGCAACTCCGTCGTGGCGAGAGATGCGTTGGATGAATTCGATGCGCTGTTTCCGGACGAAGCCCGGCCGCCCGCGCCGCCGCCACCCGCTGCACCGCCGCCTCTTCCGCCGTGCTGCGCATGGCTGCCGGAGCGCGCGCCGGAATCGCTTTGCGGAATCTGATCCACGCTATTGTGCAAGCCGAGCTGAATCGGGAAGCCGCCGGAAATCCAGATCAGCGTCTTCCTCCCGGAGATACCCTCCAGGTGTCCGGCGATGGTTTGGAGGGCGGCAGCCGTGCGCGTCGCACGGACGGTCTGGGTGTAGTCGACATAGGGCTGGCTGTTGGACTGCATGAATTGATCCCACTGCTTGGTCGTGGTAGGGTCGCCCGTCAGCGAATTGGAGGAAGCGGCCGGCGCCGTGGCGGCATCCACTTCGGGATTCACGCGATTCGTGTGCTTCTCGAGGGCGGCCAGGAGCGCCGCCATATCCTGCGAAAAATCGTGCAGCAGGGTGAGCGAATCGCCCAACACGAAGACGGCGACGCGGCTGGATGCGGGCAGCCCGCGCAAGTAACGCTGGAACTCCTTCTTGGCAAATTCCTGGTCGGTGAGCTTGGTGTTCAGCTCATCGAACAGGAAGACCGTGACGGCCGCGGTGCCCGGTGCCGGCCGGTTGGTGAACGTCAGGCGATCCGCCGAACCTGGGGCCACGGCTGCCGATTGGCTGGCATCCTCCAGCGCGAAGAGCGTGATGTTCTGTTCCTGGCCGTTGTCCCGGAGGACGAAATCGTCGCGATGGAGGTTGGCGACGGGCTTTCCGTGTTTGTCCTTCACCACCACGTTGACCAGGACGACGTGCGTGCCTCCCTGGATCACGGGATTAGCCGTGGATTGCGGGGGCGCCGGCAGGGGCAGCGTCAGCAGCGGGATTACGGCGGCGATTGGGCGGAACCGGCGAGTCTGCACCGCGGGCCTCCGGGTACGGGATCTGTTTGCAGTTTATCATTTGGGCAGGGAGGGGGGCGACCCAGGGTAAGATCAATGGAGTGGACCAGTTCACATTCGATTTCGCTCCGGCGCGCCGGGTTTTCTCCGTCAGCGAACTGAATTCGGCTATTCGCGGGGCGCTCGAACGGGAGTTCCCCGATGTGTGGGTCTCGGGCGAAATCTCCGGCGTGAAGCTGGCCACCAGCGGCCATTATTATTTCACGCTGAAAGAGGCGCAGGCGCAAGTGCGCGCGGTGGCCTTCCGCTCCGCGCACCGCTATTGGAAATTCAAACCGCAGGACGGCCTGGCCGTGCTGGCGCGCGGGCGCATCGACGTGTTCGAGGCGCGCGGCGAATACCAACTCATTGTCGAGATCGTCGAGCCGCTGGGCCACGGCGCGCTGCAACTGGCCTTCGAGCAGCTCAAGAAGAAACTGGCCGAAGAGGGCCTTTTCGAGCCGGGGCGGAAGCGCGCGCTGCCGCGCTATCCGCGGCGTATCGGCATCGTGACCTCGCCGCGCGGGGCGGTGATTTCGGACATGGTGCAGATCCTGGCGCGCCGCTTCCCGGGCCTGCACATTCGGCTCTACCCCGCGCTGGTACAGGGCGAAGGATCGGTAGAAGAGGTCTGCCGCGGCCTCGATTATTTCAGCCGGAACGCGTGGGCCGAACTCGTGATCGTGGCCCGCGGCGGCGGCTCGCTCGAAGACCTGTGGACCTTCAACGAAGAGGCCGTGGCGCGCGCCATCGCGCGCTGCGCCGTGCCGGTGGTGTCCGCCGTGGGGCATGAAACGGATGTCACCATCGCCGATTTCGTGGCCGACCTGCGCGCGCCCACGCCTTCGGCGGCCGCCGAGATGATCGTCTGCACACGCCAGGAATTGCTCGACCGGATCGGGGGCCGCGAACAGAAACTCATACACGCCATGCGCTACCACATGGCCGTGCTGGCGCGGCGCTGGCAGCAGCAAGGCATTGAGCGGCCGCTGGGACTACTGCAGCGGGCGTTGGGCCGGCAGGCGCAGCGGGTGGACGAACTCGAGTTCCGGCTACGCGATCTGCTGCGGATGATGCTGGAACGGCGCGCGCGGGCGCGGCGCGCATTGGCCACGCGGCTGAATTATTTCGACCTGCGCCCGCGCTTCGCGGCCGACCGCCGGCGCCTCGACCAGGCCCACGCAGCCGCCGCGCAATCCGTACGCTGGCAGCTCGCGCGCAGGCGTAATGCCGTCGCGCAACTCTCGGCCAAGCTCTCGCAATTGAGCCCGCTCGCGATCCTCGATCGCGGCTATGCCATCGTCACCGACGAGGCCGGCGCCATCGTCAAGGATAGCGCCGCCGCCCCACCCGCATCCGGCATCCAGGTGCGCCTCGCCAAAGGCCGCCTTAGTGCTACAGTATCTAACAGCAGTTGAATCGCGGATCGCACCGGTGTGCATCTGTGTCCACCTGCGATGCCGTTTCTTAGAACTTGCGGAATGTAGCGAAGGCGGCTAGAATCAGGAATTTGCAATAGTCCAGGAGGAAGTATGGCATCAATCGCCGAGAGGGTGAAGCAGATTATCGTCGAGCAACTGGGTGTGGATGAAGCCCAGGTAGAGGACAACGCGTCGTTCGTGGACGACCTGGGCGCCGATTCGCTCGACATCGTAGAACTAGTGATGGCCTTCGAAGAAGCCTTTGAATTGGAAATTCCCGACGAGGACGCCGAAAAGATAGCCACCGTCAAAGACGCGGTCACTTACATCGAGAACAAGTCGGCCAAGAAGTAGCGCGAGGCGTTTTCCCCAGGAGTATTTGCGTGTCACGCAGAGTGGTCGTAACCGGTGTGGGCTTGCTGTCCTCGGTAGGCATCGGGACCGAAGCAACCTGGCAAGGCGTTTTGGCGGGCAGAAGCGGCATCGGACCGATCACGGCTTTCGACGCCCATCTTTTTTCCTGCCGGATCGCCGGCGAGATCCAAAGCTTCGATCCAGCCAGCTACATCGAAAAAAAAGAAATCAAGAAGATGGGGCGGTTCATTCAGTTCGCCATCGCGGCGGCGGACTGCGCCACGAGTTCGGCCGGACTGCGCGTGGATCCCGCAGAGGCCGAGAACGTGGGCGTCTACATCGGCAGCGGAATCGGCGGATTCGAAGTGATCGAGCGCGAGCACCAGACGCTGCTGGAACACGGCCCGCGGCGCATCTCCCCGTTTTTCATTCCGGCCACCATCGTGAACCTGGCTTCGGGCTACGTCTCGATCCGCAACGGGGCGAAGGGCCCGAACTCCGCTACGGCCACGGCCTGCACCACCAGCGCGCATTCGATCGGAGATTCCTTCCGGCTGATCCAGCGCGGCGATGCGGATGTGATGATCTGCGGCGGCACGGAGGCCTGCATCACTCCCATGGGAATTGGCGGGTTCGCGGCCATGCGCGCGCTTTCCACGCGCAATGACGAACCGCAGCGCGCCTCGCGCCCGTGGGATTTGAACCGCGACGGCTTCGTGGTGGGGGAAGGCTCGGGCATCCTGGTATTGGAAGAATTGGAACATGCGCGGCGGCGGGGGGCGGGCATCCTGGCGGAAATCGTGGGATACGGCATGAGCGCGGACGCTTTCCACGTGACCGCGCCGCCAACCGACGGCGACGGCGCCTTCCGCGTGATGCGCAACGCGCTGCGCGACGCGGGGCTGCAGCCCGAGCAAATCGACTATATCAATGCGCATGGCACTTCGACCGACGTAGGCGACCGCGCCGAAACCGCGGCCATCAAGCGCTGCTTCGGTGCGCACGCCTACAAAGTGGCGGTGAGCTCCACCAAGTCCATGACCGGACATCTGCTGGGCGGTGCGGGCGGCCTGGAAGCCGGCATCACGGTGCTGGCCATCCGCGACCAGGTGGCTCCGCCCACCATCAATTACGAAACTCCCGATCCCGAGTGCGATTTGGACTACGTGCCGAACCAGGCGCGGCCGATGCGCATCGAGTGTGCGCTCTCCAACTCCTTCGGCTTTGGAGGGACCAACGGTGCCCTTATCTTCAAACGCTTTTCCGAATGATCCGGCCAGGGGGACTTTGACTTCCACCTGGCTGCAAGCTGTTTATCTATGAAAATCATCGTATGTATCAAGCAAGTTCCGGCCCGCGATTCGCAATTGCGCGTCGCGTCATCGGGCGCCTGGATCCAGGATGCCGATCTCAGCTATGAGATCAACGAGCCCGATGCTTACGCCTTGGAAGAAGGCCTGCAACTGAAAGAGAAACACGGGGGCGAAGTGGTGGTGCTGTGCGCCGGACCCGCGCGCGCCGCGCAAACTATTCGTGAAGCCCTCGCTAAGGGCGCGGACCGCGCCATCCACATCGAAGAAGACGATCTCGGCGCATTCGATCCGCTGGGCGCCGCGCGCCTGCTGGCCGCCGCGCTGGGTCCCGAGAAGCCCGACCTGGTGCTGACCGGCCTGCAATCCGACGATCTGGGATACGGACAGACGGGCGTGATCCTGGCCGAATTGCTGGGGCTGCCGCACGCCACCATCATCATGCAGGTGGAAAAACAGGATGGCACGATCCGGGTGAAGCGCGAACTGGAAGATGGCTGGTTCCAGCACGTGGAGATGCCGCTGCCGGCGCTGCTGACCATTCAATCCGGCATCAACAAGCTGCGCTATGCAACCCTGATGGGCATCAAGAAAGCCAAGAATAAGGAGATCCGCAACGTAACCGCGGCAGGCTTGGGCGCGAGTGCCGGGGCGGCATCCATTCAACTGAGCCGGGTGTATCTGCCGGGCCGCTCCAAGCAGACCCAGTTGTTCGACGGGCCGCCCAAAGAGGCGGCGGCGAAATTGGTGGAGAAACTGAAATTCGAGGCGCGCGTCATATGAGCATTCTGGTGGTAATGGAACAACGCGCGGTGGCGGGCCCGCCGGCCTGGAACCGCATGTCGTGGGAGACGCTGGCGGCCGGCCAGCAGCTTGCGCGCGAGTTACAGCAGCCGGTATCGGCCGCGGTGCTGGGGCAGGGCATCGAAGGCCTGGCCGCGGAACTGGCGGACAAGAAGCTCGAGCGTGTTTATGCCGTCGAGCATGACTTACTGAAAGACTATACGCCGGACACTTATACGGCGGCCGTGCGCCAGTTAGTGGAGCAGACGCAGGCGCGTATCGTGATCTTCCCGCACACTTACCAGGTGCGCGATTTCCTGCCTAAGTTGGCTACGGCGCTGGGAAGGGTAGCGGTAAGCGACGTGGTGGCGCATCGCATCGAGGATGGCAAGCTGGTGCTGGTGCGCCAGCTTTTTCAAGGCAAGCTGAACGTAGATGTGCGCTTCAACGGCGAGCCGCCCTATTTCGCTTCCATGCAGGCGGGCGCGTATCGCGCCGATCGTATCGAAGCCGGATCGGCCGCGGTGGAGAAGTTCGCGCCGCAGCTCACGCCCAGCCGGATTAAACCGCTCGAAATGTTCCGCGAGGCGCAGCGCGCGGTGGACCTGACGGCGGCCGAGATCATCGTCTCGGTGGGGCGCGGCATCAAGGAAGCCGACAACATCCCGATCGTCCAGAAACTGGCGGATGCATTGGGCGCGGAGCTGGCGGCTTCACGGCCAATCTGCGATTCCGGCTGGCTTCCCATGGAGCGGCAGGTGGGCAGCTCCGGCCAGACCGTGGCACCCAAGATGTATCTGGCCGTCGGCATCTCTGGCGCGATTCAGCACCTGGTGGGCATGAAGGGATCGAAGGTCATCGTGGCGATTAACAAGGACTCCAACGCGCCGATTTTCGAAGTAGCGGACTACGGAATCGTAGGCGACTTGTTCCAGGTGGTGCCGGCGCTGGTGGAGGAGATTAAGAAGGCGAAGGGGTAGGCGCGCGCGTGCGCCGCCGATCGAACCGCCGTCACGGGATCGCGCTAAAATCGAGGCATAGCGCATGCCCGATCTCGATCGCTCACATGCCGAGATCCTGGATGCCTATCCGTATCTGGAGGAAGAGGACATTCGGCAAGCCCTCGCGCACGCTGCCCCTCTGCTGTCGCAGCAATAGAAATAACTCCAGGCGACCCGATAGAAGCGCGCGGCGCCAAGTCCGGCTGCTTACGGTCCGAGTGGGGCCGCCACGCGAGGTAGAATGTAGAGATGTTGGAGTGGCAGGAGCGCATCAGCATCAATCCGCAGGTCTGTCATGGCAAGGCATGCATCCGCGGTACGCGCGTCATGATCTCCGTGATTTTGGATAACCTGGCAGCGGGCGTTCCCCGCGAAGAGCTGCTCGAAAGCTATCCGTCCCTACAGGCAGCGGATATTCAAGCCGCCTTGGCTTACGCCGCGGAACTGACCCGCGAGGGTACAGCGGGGCTTCCTCTGGAACATACCGTTTGAAACTTAAGATAGACGAGAACCTGCCCCTCGACTGTGCGGCCATTCTGCGCGCTGCCGGCTTCGAAGCCGACACCGTATTTGACGAGCGCCTGGTGGGGGCGGACGATTCGGAGATAGCAGCCCGCTCGCGAGCGGAGCACCGCGTATTGGTCACGCTCGACCTGGACTTCAGTAACATTCAGGCCTACCCTCCTTCGCGGCACGCCGGAATTATCGTCCCGGCCCAAAAAGCAAGACAAGCGCACTGTCCTGATGCTCACGTCCCGTCTTGTTCTGACGTTAGCGAATCGAGCGCCGGCTGGGGAACTCTGGATCGTGGAAACGGATCGAATTCGCTTCCGCGTGGCGTAGGGCGGCCCCTCCGCGCTTGACCCCCGTAAAGGTCTCAGAAAGGACTTAGATAGGCTGCCGTTTAACAAGGTGCAGGAATTGCTCAGACTCGGGTGTCTTGGATGACTTGACCCGGCATTCTTCAATGACGCCGGTCGTTGCGGACCCGTATTGTGACGCTGGAGGCGCCGCTCAGCCCCGGCCGCCTCCTCTGTCGTAAAATAGAAACACCTCCCCAGAAGACCCGATAGGCGATTGAACAAGGAAGGCCATGCCGGAAAATCCGTTCGTCCATTTGCACTGCCATACCGATTACTCCCTGCTCGATGGAGCCTGCGAAATCGGGCAGCTCATGGATACCGTGGTGGAGCAGAAGATGCCCGCCGTCGCGATGACAGATCACGGCAACCTGTTCGGGGCCGTCCAATTCTACAACACCGCCAAGAGTAAAGGCGTGCACCCGGTCATCGGCTGCGAAGTCTATGTTTCGCAGCAGGGCCACAAGACCCGCAGCGACACCGACCGCTACAACCACCTGGTGCTGCTCTGCGAGACGCAGGAAGGCTATCGCAATCTCATCAACCTGGTCTCCACGGGCTTCTTGGAAGGGTTTTACTACAAACCGCGCATCGACCGGGACCTGCTGGCGCAGCACTCCAAAGGCCTCATCGGCATGTCCGCCTGCCTGCGCGGCGATATCCCGGAGATCCTGCTGTCCGACCGCTACGAGGAAGCCCGCCGCACCGCGTACACTTACTCGGATATCTTCGGCAAGGGCAACTTCTTTCTGGAAATTCAGGACCATCACCTGGAACAGGACAAACGCCTGACTCCGGCCGTGAACCGGCTGTCTTCCGATACCGGGCTGCCCATGGTGGCCACCAACGACGCGCACTACCTGCGCCGCGACGATGCGCGCGCGCACGAGATCCTGCTCTGCATCCAGACCGGCAAGACCATGAGCGATCCGTCGCGCATGAAATGGAATACGCCCGATTTCTATCTCAAGTCGCGCGCCGAGATGATGCAGCTTTTCGGCGAGTTGGAAGATTCGCTGGACCGCACCTGGGAGATCGCGCAGCGCTGCCATGTAGACCTGCAGAAAATCAAGGAGCCCTTCCCGAAATTCGAAGTCCCGGCCGAGCACTCCACCGATACTTACTTCGAATTCGTGGCGCGGCAGGGTTTCGAGGGACGCCGGACGCGCCTGGAAGCCTTGCGCGCCTCGGGCCACTTGAAGCACGATCTGGCGGCCTATGCGGAGCGGCTCGACCGCGAAATCAAGATGATCCAGACGATGCAGTTTTCGGGCTACTTCCTGATCGTCTGGGATTTCATCCGGTTCGCGCGCTCGCAATCCATTCCGGTGGGGCCGGGGCGCGGGTCGGCGGCGGGCAGCCTGGTGGGCTACGCCATGGGGATTACGGATATCGATCCGCTGCAATACGGGCTGCTGTTCGAGCGCTTCCTGAATCCGGAGCGCATCAGCCTGCCCGATATCGATATCGACTTCTGCATGAACCGGCGCGGCGAAGTGATTCAATACGTCACCGAGAAATACGGCCGCGAGCAGGTAGCGCAGATCATCACTTTCAACACCATGGCGGCGCGGGCTGCCATCAAAGACGTGGGACGCGCGCTGGACATGAGCTTCGCGGACGTGGAGCGCCTGACCAAACTGGTGCCCAACGTCCTGAACATCTCGCTCGACGAGGCCATGAAGACGGAGCCGGGCTTCGGCGAACTGGAGCGCAAGGATCCGCGCGTGGCGGAGATCCTGCAAGTGGCGCGGCGGCTGGAAGGCATGGCGCGCAACTGTTCGGTACACGCGGCGGGTGTGGTGATCTCGCCGCAGCCGCTGAAGCAACTGGTGCCGCTCTACCGCACCAACCGGGAAGAAATTGTCACGCAGTTCGATATGAGCGGGCTCGAGAAGCTGCAGCTTCTGAAGATGGATTTCCTGGGCCTGACCACGCTCACGCTGATCGCCGATGCGCTGAAGCTGATCGAAAAACGGCACGGCGTGAGGCTGGTGCCCGAGGACCTGCCGCTGGACGATCCGGCCACTTACGAGATTTTTTCGAAGGCCCTCACCAGCGGTATCTTTCAGTTTGAATCGTCCGGCATGCGCGACATCCTGCGGCGGTACCATCCCGAGCGCATCGAAGATCTGACGGCGCTGAACGCGCTCTACCGGCCTGGCCCCATTCAGGGCGGCATGGTGGACGACTTTATCGAGCGCAAACAGGGCCGCAGGGCGGTGACCTACGATCTGCCCGAGCTGAAGGTATTGCTGGAAGAGACTTATGGCGTGATCGTCTACCAGGAACAGGTGATGCAGATCTCCAACCTGGTGGCCGGCTACTCGCTGGGCGAGGCCGATATTCTGCGCCGCGCCATGGGTAAGAAGAAGGCCGAAGAGATGGCCGCGCAGCGGGAGCGCTTCATCAAGGGCGCGTTGGAGAAGGGATTCCCGCAGAAAAAGGTCGAGAAGATTTTCGACTTGATGGAACAGTTCGCGGGCTACGGATTTAATAAGTCGCATTCCGCGGCGTATGCCTATCTGGCCTTTGTTACCGCGTATCTGAAGGCCCACTATCCGGTGGACTTCATGGCGGCGCTGCTGACGTCGGAAACCGGCAACACGGCGAAAGTGGTGAAGTATATCAATGAGTGCCGCGAGATGGGCATCACCGTGCTACAGCCGGATGTGAACGCCAGCGATTGGAGCTTCACGCCGGACGACACGGCGCCGAACGGCAAAGGCATCCGCTTCGGGCTGGGCGCCGTGAAGAACCTGGGCGCGAACGCCGTGGAAGCCATCCGCGCCGCGCGCGAGAAACTGGGCCGTTTCCTCTCCCTTTATGAATTCTGCGAGCACGTGGACCTGAGCTCGATCAACAAGCGCATGATCGAGAGCCTGATCCGGGCCGGCGCCATGGATCTGCTGGAGGGCACGCGCGCCCAATTATTCGCCGCCACCGAGAGCGCCATGGAGGCCGGGCAGCGTGTGTGGCGCGATCGCCTGAGCGGGCAGGGCGGCTTGTTCGGCGATATGACCGCTGAAGAGGGACCCGTGGAGCGGCCGCTGCCGCAAGTGCCGGATTGGACCGGGCGCGAGAAGCTCCAGGGCGAAAAGGAGATGCTGGGCTTCTATGTGACCGGTCACCCGTTGGACGATTACGGCGATAAGGTGCGCGAGCTCGCTTCGCACGATACCGGCAATTTGGAAGGCCTCGAAAAAGGGACGGAAGTAGCTATTTGCGGTGTGCTCACCAGCATCCAGCGAAAGCGCAACCGCGAGCAGAAGCCGTGGGCCGCGCTGCAGATCGAAGACCGCACGGGCGCGGTGGAGGGCATGGTGTTCGCGGCCAGCTTCGATCGCCTGGCGAATCAGATCGTGGAAGACAAGGCGGTGCTGGTGAAAGGGCTCGTGCTGCCCGAGGAGAACGCGCCGCCCAAGATCTCGGTGCAGGATATCATCCCGCTCGAAACCGCGCGGCTGAATCTGCCGTCGCTTATCTCGATTCGGGTGTGGCTGGGGCGCAATGGCGTGGCGGACAAGCCGGCCGCGCTACGGCAGTTATTCAGCGCCAAGACGGGCGAGACGCAGGTACGGCTACGCCTGGAGATGCCGCGCGATTTTTCGGTGATTCTGGATGTGCCTACGAAGGTGCGGCCGGACCGGGAGTTCAAGGCGGCATTGGAGAAGATTTGCGGGCCGGATTGCGTGGAAGTTCTGGCGGGGTGAGCAGACTGGCCTCTTTGCCCGTGGCGGACGCTTTAGCGGCGCTTTAGCGGCGAGACCCCCTGCGGGGCACCGCCGAAAACTCACCGTGGGGCGGGCAATCATGCCCGCAGCCGCCTTTTCAGGCGGCTAGGCCGGCTGGAAAGCCGGCTGCGGCCAAGATTGGCCGCCCCACTAGTCTTGGTTTTCGTCATCTTTGCGGCTCTGGAAAACAACCGCTAACTTATTGAGCGGCAACACCGCCCACTCCCCTTGCCAAACTAGGAGAATTCGGCTATACTCCTAGTTGGACTAGGAGGAAATGATCGTGGGCAAAACCGCCGACCTGCTGCCGGGAACCCTGGACATGCTGATCCTGAAGGCCGTATCCTTGAAACCGTTGCATGGGTACGGCGTATTGCTGCGCATCCAGCAGATTTCAGGCGATGCGCTGGAGATTCCCCAAGGGTCCTTGTATCCGGCGCTTTACCGCTTAGAGCACCAGGAATTAATCGCCGCGGAATGGGGTGTAAGCGAGAATAATCGCCGGGCGAAGTATTACACGTTAACCGTTGCCGGGCGGCGCCGCCTGCGGCAGGAGACGGCCGGCTGGAATCGGCTGGCGTCCGCTATTACCACGGCTTTGAGCGCTACACCGGAGGAGGTGTGACGTGCTAAGACGTCTTCGTTCTCTTTTGCGCGCGATCAAGTCCCGGCGCGATTTCGAACAGGGAATGACCGAGGAGTTGCGGTTCCACGTGGAGCAATACGCGGACGACCTGGTGCGCTTGGGTGTGCCTCCTCCCGAAGCGGCCCGGCGCGCTCGGATCGAGTTCGGCAGCCTGAACAGTGCAAAGGAAGAGTGTCGCGAAGCCCGTGGGCTGCGCGCATTCGACGAGTTGGCCCGGCAACTGCGTCACGCGGCCCGATTGCTGCGCAAGACACCCGGATTTACGGCAACTGCCTTGGTGACCCTGGCCGTCTGCCTGGGCGCCAACCTGACCATATTCGCGGTGGTGGATTCTATCCTGCTCCGTCCCCTGCCGTTTCCCGACCCTGGCCGTCTGGTCACCGTCTTTAATACATATCCCAAAGCCGGCGTCGATCGCGACGGATCCTCGATAGCCAATTATTACGAACGCCGTGGCAGGATCCCCGCCTTCGCCGGGGTCGCCATCTATTCCAATGGCACGGCGGTCGTCGGCGCGGCCGGCGCAACCGAACAGGAGCCGATCGCGAGCGTGTCGCCGGACTTTTTCGCCACGCTGGGGACGGCTCCATCCATGGGGCGCAGTTTCACGGAAGAGGAAACCTCGCTTCAAACCGACAAGGCCGTGATTCTCACCGACCCTTACTGGCGGCAGCATTTCGATGCCGACCCGCATGTGATTGGCAAGCAGCTTCGCGTGAACGGGATTGGCAACACAGTGGCCGGCGTGCTTCCGCCCGGCTTCCGATTCCTCTCGTCGGAGGCGCGTTTGTACTTTCCTTTTTCGTCGGGTCCTCAAGATCGTGCTTCCGTGCAGCGGCACTCGGGCGGGAACTCCAAGCATATGATTGCCCGCCTCAGGCCGGGCGCGACTCTGGCACAGGCGCAGGCCCAGATCGACGCGCAGAATCGCACCCTGGAAGCGGAGGATCCCGAGGCGCAAATGATGGCCGAGGCCGGCTTTCGTTCCGTGGTGGCGCCCCTTCACGCGGACCACGTGCGAACGATACGCCCCGCCCTATTGTGGATGCAGGCCGGCGCCTTCGCCCTGTTGCTGATCGGCGCCGTCAACTTGACGAACCTGCTTTTGATCCGGGCGAGCAATCGTGCGAAGGAAATCGCCGTCCGGCGGGCGCTGGGGGCGAGCCGCTGGCACGTGGTCAGCGAGGCGATTGTCGAGACCACTTTGCTCACGCTGGCCGGAGGCCTGCTGGGGCTCGCGGCCGGGTCCGGCGGAATCCACTTGCTGGGTGTACTGGCTGTCGATCATTTGC
Organism: Bryobacteraceae bacterium; assembly: GCA_050011755.1. GTDB lineage: Bacteria > Acidobacteriota > Terriglobia > Bryobacterales > Bryobacteraceae > Bog-159. The sequence goes on from JBEKIM010000014.1 coordinate 35,115, forward strand.
CTTTAGGGAGTCACATAGCTATGGACTCCCGGTTGGCGTGCGTCGCGGTTCTCGGAGCCGTCGCCCTGGGACTCGCGCTCGCGGTGCCCATCGCGTGGTTCAACTTACGAGGCCATCTGCGCAGCGTCATCCAATCGGAGACCCGCGGCGGAACCGCCAGTCGCGGCGCTCAAAGCCTACGCCACGCCTTCATCGTGGGGCAGATCGCGTTGGCAACGGTTCTGTTGAGCGGGGCCGGTCTGCTGGGCCTCAGTCTGGAGCGGGCCATGGCTGTATCGCCGGGCTTTCGGCCGGACCATGTGCTGTCGGGACAAATCTCGCTGCCGGCGAACAGCTACCCCGACTGGCCTGCTCGCCTCGCATTCAACGCGAGCCTGTTGAAAGAACTAGCGCGCCAGCCCGGAGTCTTGGCCGCCGGAGTGGTCAACAATGTGCCCATGAGCGGTAACAGCGGAAAAAGCTCCGCCACGGTGGTGGGCCACGTTCGCCAGCCGGGCGAATCGGCCCGGGGACATTACTCTTGCGGAGTCGATGGCGACTACTTCGCCGCGATGGGCTTCTCCCTGCGGGAAGGGCGATTCCTAACGGCGGACGATTCGCGCCGGTTAGCGCGGGTCTGCGTCGTGGACCAGGACTTCGCGCGGTACTACTGGCCGCACGCCAGCGCCCTTGGCCACCGCCTTTTCGAGGGTAGCGAAATGACAACCGATGCCCAATCGTTCACCGTGGTGGGTGTGGTCGGCGCCGTGAAGCAAGCGGGACTCACTGACCAGACGGCCCAAGGAGCGGTCTACTATCCTTACGCCTTGCGCACCGACGGCAACGTTTTTGTCGTCGTCCGCACCAGCGTTCGACCGGAATCGCTCGGTCCCGGACTGCAAAAAATCGTTCGGCAAATCGACCCCGAGGTGACCATGAACGACGTCGGCTCGATGGATGCCCGTATCGCCGGCAGCCTTGTAGCGCAACGCTCGACGGCATTTCTTGCGGGCATCTTTTCGCTGATCGCTATTCTTCTTGTCGGGGTGGGCACGTACGGTGTCTTAAGCTACGCGGTGGCGCAGCGACGCCGGGAGATCGGCTTGCGCATGGCATTGGGGGCGCGGCCGGGCCAGATACGCAGCCAGTTTCTGGCGCTCGCCCTACGCCTGCTGGTAGCCGGCACCCTGCTCGGCGTCATGGGAGCGTGGCTGACCGGCAAAGCCATGCAGACGCTGCTTTTTCAGGTGTCGCCACTTCACCTTGCGACCCTTGCCGGGGCCGTGGGCATCATCGCCGCGGTATCCCTGATTGCCTGTCTGCTGCCATCTCATCGCGCCACCCGGATCTCCCCGGTGGAGGCCTTAGCCGAGTTATAAAGCACCCCGTGGCGCACGCTTCAGCGGGCGGCCCCGCGGATGCGGGTGAAACAGCGGCGAGACCCCCGGCGGGGAATCGTCGAAAACTCACCGTGGGGCGGGCAATCATGCCCGCAGCCGCCTTTTCAGGCGGCTAAGCCGGCTGGAAAGCCG
>JBEKIM010000015.1:0-38069 GCA_050011755.1 Bryobacteraceae bacterium
CCATCAATCCGAAGCCGCAATTGCTTTACACGCTGAATCGCTTGTCCAACACCATCTCGGTGGTCAGTACGGCCACCAACACCGTGGTCGAAGAGATTCCGACAGGCACCTTCGATCCGACCCCCACTGTGATCCTGGCGGGCCGCGGGTTTCTTTACGACGCCAAGCTTTCTGGAAACGGCAGCGGTTCCTGTGCTTCCTGTCACGTGGATGCGGATGGGGATGTGCTGGCCTGGAACCTGGGCGATCCCGGCGGTTCCATGACCACCGTAGTCAACAATGGCCAGTCCTTCCAGATGCACCCCATGAAGGGACCTATGACTACGCGCACCCTGCGCGGCCTGACGGGGACCGATCCGCTGCACTGGCGCGGCGATATCGTCGACTTCAGCGACTTCAACCAGTTCTTCGATTCGCTGATGGGCAGCAGCCAGCTTTCCGACTCCGACATGTCCGCGTACGAAGCCTACATCGATACCATCGCCTTCCTGCCGAACCCGAACCAGAATCTGGATCGCTCATATTCCACTTCCCTGAACGGGGGCAATGCCATCAACGGTCAGTTCGACTTTTTGAACGTCCAAATCAATACGAGTCCCACCAACACTTGCAATAGCTGTCACAATTCGAATCCGGGCCCGGGCAGCAATTTCAAGATCCTGACGCGCGCGAACCTGCCGCAGCCCATGAAAGTGCCGACGCTGCGCAACATCTATCAAAAACTGAATTTCTCGAACGCCAATGGCGCGGCCAGCATCGACGGCTTTGGTCTGGACAGCGACGGATCGAAGTCCACCCTGGTGCAACTCCTCGACGAGCCGGTGCTGGGCGGTTTCACCAATAACCCGCAGGCACAGTCGGACGTGGCTGCGTTCCTGATCTCCTTCGACACCGGCACGGCGCCGGCGGTGGGATACACCCGCACCGTGACGGCGGCCAACGTGACCGCCGATCCGACTATCGCCGGCGACTGGGCCACCCTGCAGAGTCAGGCGGCGGCCGCCAACATCGACCTGATCTGCCAGGGTACGATACAGGGTCAGTTGGCGAACTGCCTCTATCAGCCGGGCACCGGCACTTACACGACCGACACTACGGGTGTAGGTCCGTTCACCCAGGCCCAGCTCATCGCTTTCATTCAAGCCGGAGATACCTTGAGCGTGATGGGAGTGCCGCCCGGGACGGGTGTGCGCTTCGGCCTCGATCGCAACCGCAATGGGATCATGAACGGCGACGAGCGTCCCCGCCACGCCCGCAGCAAGCCGCGCTGACCCGCCCAATTTGCTGCCTGGAAGACTGGAGAATCTCCCCATGACGAAATGGCTTACGAAATCCGCGTGCCTGGCCGCCCTCGCGTTTGGCGGCGGCTTGGCCGCGCAGACGATATCCTTCAACGCGCCCCAGGCATTCCTCACCGCCGCCGTAGCGAGTGATGTGGTTTTGGCCGACGTCAACAAAGACGGTCACCTGGACGCGGTGGTGCCCGCCAGCGGCGCCAATGCGGTTTCCATCATGTTGGGCAACGGGGACGGCACTTTCCAGGCGCCGGTCAACTACCCCACGGGCCAAAGTCCCCGCTATGTAGCTGTGCGGGACTTCAACAGGGACGGCAATATGGACCTGGTGGTGGTCAACTACGCCTCCAGCAATGTTTCGGTTCTCTTGGGCAACGGCGACGGCACTTTCCAGGCGGCGGTCGACTACAACGTGGGAGTGAATCCGATTGCCCTGGCGGTGGGCGATTTCAACGGAGACAAGAAGTTAGATCTGGCGGTGGTGGCTTACTCCTCCAGCACCATCTCCATTCTTCTCGGCAACGGGAACGGAACATTCCAGAATGCGACCAATCAGGCACTCGGAGGCACACAGTCCGCATCGGTCGTAGCCATGGACCTGAACGGCGATGGCAAAGTGGATCTGGCTGTCACCTACGGGCTGAATACCCTCGCGGTGCTGCTCGGCAATGGAAACGGAAGCTTCGCGGCCCCGGTCCTGTACCGCACCCCCAACGCGCCTGTCTCGGTAACCGAAGCCGACTTCAATAACGATGGCAAGCTGGACCTGGCGGTGGCCTGTAGTTACCCGCACGGCTTAGTGGCGGTTTATCTTGGGAACGGCGACGGTACCTTGCAAACGTCGAAGGAATTTGCGGTGGGTTCTTTCGCGCGTTCGGTCACAGCGGCCGATGTCAATCACGACGGGAATGAGGACCTGGTGGCGTCCAATGCCAGCTCAGATAGCATCTCGGTCCTGTTGGGCAATGGCGACGGCACTTTCAAGACCGCCGTGAACTATCAGGTGGCCAGTTCTCCGCAGGCGGTAGCGGTGGGCGATGTAAATGGAGATAAGAAGAGCGATCTGGTGGTGGCCAGCAATAACTCCAGTATGATTACCGTTCTGCTGGGCGTGGGGAAGGGAGGCTTCGCCGGAAGTAAGATTGCGGGCGCCGGCACGGGTTCGACCGGCGTGGCATCGGGCGATTTCAATCACGATGGAAATCAGGATGTGGCCGTCGCGGATATGACTTCCAATGCCGTCTCGGTCCTGCTGGGTAAGGGCGACGGAACTTTTCAGAAAGCGGTGAGCTTCCCCGCCGGACTGACTCCCGAGGCCGTCGCCGTAGGCGATTTCAATAACGACGGGAATCCCGATCTGGCGGTAGCGAACAACGGGTCCAATAGCGTATCCATCCTGTTGGGGAATGGCGATGGGACATTCCAGCCGGCGGTGAACTATAGCGTCGGCGCAGGTCCGATTTCTTTGGTGGTTCAGGACTTCAATAATGACGGAAACCAGGATCTGGCAGTGGCTAACCAGGAATCCAACACCGTCTCGATCTTACTCGGCAACGGCGACGGCACGTTTCAGACGGCCACCAGCGTGGCGGTGAATCAAGGCCCGGTCTCGGTGGCCACGGCGGACCTTAACGGCGACGGAAATTGGGATCTGGCGGTAGCCGACTCCACTGCGGGCGTCATATCCGTTCTGCTGGGCAATGGCAATGGAACGTTTGCGGCGGCGGTCGACTACAACGCCGGTACGAACGTCTTTTCGGTGGTGATCGGCGACTTCAATAACGATCACATTCCGGACCTGGCGGCCGCCGTCAATGACGGCGACCACGTGGACATCCTGTTTGGCAAGGGCGATGGCACCTTTCGCACTGCCGCCAAACTTCCGACGGCGATCAGCCCGATCGGAATCACCGCGGCCGACTTTAACGGAGACGGCAACCTGGATCTGGCGGTCACCGGCTTTACGTCTACGGTCACTATCCTGGCCGGCAATGGGAACGGCACTTTTCAAGCGCCTACTTACTTTGTAGCCGGCAGCGGTTCTTACGGGATCATGCAGGTGAACCTCACCAGCGGTACTCTGCCCGACCTGGTTGTGGCAAATCAGTTTTCGAATACGATCTCGATCCTGACCAATACCACCCCTTAGCGCAAGACCCGTTTTGGAGGGCGGCCAATCCTGGCCGCAGCCGCCTTTTAGGTTAGTTAGGCGGCCAGAGCCGGCTGAAAGCCGGCTGCGGGCAGAATTGCCCGCCCTCCAAACTGACTCACTGGCCTGCCCCACTGACACGCAGGTGTACACCCCGCCTCGGGCGCAAGGTTACCGACGGAAAAGCCTTCACCGGTTCCGCGGAAGCCAGTGAGAACCGGAAATGCTGTATGAGGGTGGCCAGCACCAACGCCGACTCCGTCAGCGCGAGGCTCGCCCCAACGCAGACCCGCGGCCCGGCCCCGAAGGGCAAGTACGCGAACTTGGGCAGGCTGCGCCGTCCGGCAACTTCCTCTCGCCAGCGCTCCGGATTGAAGCGCTCCGGGTCGGGATAAATTTGCGGGTCGCGGTGCAAGACCCATTGCGAGACGATCACATTCGTCCCGGCGGGGACGCGGTATCCGGAGACTTCGAAATCCACCAGGGCTTTGCGTCCGATGGCCCAAGCCGGCGGATACAGCCGCTGGGCTTCCATAAGGACCATCTGGGTGTATGGCAGGCGTTGCAGTCCCGCCGCGTCGGCTACCCGGCCACCGAGCACGTCGTGCAGCTCGGCCGCCAGCCGCGCCTGGCTCTCAGGATTCTGCGCCAGCAGATAAAGGGCCCAGGACAACGTGTTGGCGGTGGTCTCGTGGCCGGCCAGCAGCAGCGTCATCACCTCGTCGCGAAGCTGCAGGTCGGACATCCCCTCGCCATTTTCATCGCGCGCGTCGAGCAGCATATCCAGCAGATCGCCGGGATGCTCACCGGTCTCGCGCCGGCCGCGGATGATTCCGTACACGATGCGATCCAAGTCAGCCAACGCCCGCCGGAATGGACCCAAACCGGGCACCGGCACCCAATCCGGCAGAAAAGCGAAACCGGCCAGCTTCGGCATTTCGTTCATGACCACGGTCAAGGCGCTGCCGATGGTTCCCGCGTCACCCTGAATCTCCACGTTGAACAGACTGCGGGCGGCGATTTCGAGCGTCACCCGCATCATGTCGTGGTGTACGTCGCGCACCTCGCCGTCCCGCCACGTTTCCAGCATTCTGGCGGTGTACGAGGTCATCAAACCGCCATAGGAGAGGATGCGGTCGCGGAAGAAGGCGGGTTGCACCAGACGGCGTTGGCGCTTCCAGAACTCACCCTCGCTGGTCAGCAACCCCTGGCCCAGCACGCGCGAAAGGGCGCGATAATCCATGGATTTGGTGAAGTTCTGGTGATTGGCGACCAGCACGCACTCGATCCCGGCGGGATCGTTGATCAGGCAGGCCGGCGCCGTAAGGAACCGGAAAAAGACCACGTTGCCATACTGCCGCTGGCACCAGGTCAGGAAATCGAGCCACCCGTTCGCGGCGCGCGGCAGGCGCCATAGGAGCGAAATGCCGCGCGGCCCCGGCGGAAGGGCATGGCCCCGATCCTGGACAACGGCTGGCTGCGCCTTCGCGAAACTCATCTCCAACTATCTTACTCCGCGAAGGCGCGCATACCAGCCTTACTTCTTACTGCTTCTTACTGCTCCTGAGTGATGTGAGCGCGGCGGTTCTTCTGCCAGCAGGCTTCGTCGTGCTCACTGCAGATCTGCTTCTCTTTGCCGTAGCTGATGGTCTTCAGTTGATCGCCAGGCACCCCCAGCGAGGCCAGATACTCCTTGGCCTGATTGGCGCGCTTATCGCCCAGCGCGAGGTTGTACTCTTCCGATCCGCGCTCGTCGCAATATCCCTGCACGGTGAGCTTATAATCCGGATACTGCTTCAGGATCTCGCCCAGGGTTTTGGCGTCCGCCGCCAGCGCAGCCTGCGCGTCCGGACGGATGGTGTGCTTGTCGTAGTCGAAGTAGGCATCCTGAATACGGTTCAGCAGCTCCTGTATCTGGTTCTTAGTCGCCTGATCCGGCATTCTGGACGCGCTGCGCACCAGCAGGTTGACGCTGGCCGTGGCCGAGGCCGTCCCACCGGGTCCGGTAGCGGTCAACGTATAAACCGTATCGGAGGCGGGAAAGACCGCCCGGCTGCCGGACTCCTGCACGACACCTAAGGCCGGCGAGATCTGCACGTTGCTGGCGTATTCCACGGCCCAGCGCAGAGTCGTCTGGCCGCCTTTGTCGATGGATCCGGGCGAAGCCGCAAATAGCGAGATGACGGGTTTATTGGCAGGAGTGGCATTGGCCTGTTGCACGGCGGGCGGGGGCGCTGGTTTCACCGCCACTTTCTTCGCGCAGCCCGCGGCAATCACGCAGGCGGCAGCAACCGTGGCGCATAGTAGCTTGTTCACTTGGTATTTCCTCCAGGAAAAATTTCCTATATACAAGTTAAAGCGGGAGCGGGGCGGCGGGACATCCCGTCGATCCGGTATTTCCAGGCTGGCGACCTGGGCTCTTAGCCCGCGGCCGCGCGATATTCGAACAGGGCCTTTTGTTTGATGACCTCGGCGGCTTGTGGAGGCACCAGTTTCTCCCAGGCTGGGTCGCCCGATTGAATGCCTGCCAACACGCCGCCCGGCGTGACGTGCAATTCGCCGGCGTCGAAATCCCGGATGGATACGATGGAACCGTTCTCCACCAAGTGCCGGTACAAATGGCTTAATGCGGGCCTGACTTCCATTTGATCCGAAGTGGTCAGATCTCCGGCGTCGGTTTCCCTGGTCGGATAGATGAATAGCTTGACGAGCCCCTGGAAGAGTCTGCCCAGACCCTCCAGAATGCCGCCCTCCAGTTCCGCGTAATACTTCTCGTCGAACACCTCGCGCAACGTTGGCACGCCCATGGCCATGCCGATCCAGTTCTGAGTGAAGTGGCGCAAGTAGCTGGTCACTTTGTCGAACCGGGTGTAATTCGAGACCATGACTATCTTCCCCAGCGCGGCCAAAATATCGACGCGCGCCAGGAAATCCCCATGATCGATAGCTTCGTCGCACATCAGGTTATTCAACGTCATCTCCATGATGGCCGCCACGTCCTGGGAGGGCAGGTAGTCCTGCTGAAGCTGGCGCATAGCCCGATCCAGCATCGCCAGAGTGACATTGGTTACCGGCCGGAAACTGCCGCGCTCGACGATCACCGGTTTGTTGTAAAGCACCTCGGCGGGTTGCACGACCTCGCCATCGGCGGTGAACATGACCGCATCGGTAAGCCCCTGCTCGACCAGTTGTAGGCTCATCAGGCGGTTGTCCAACTTGGCGAATGCCGGCCCCGAAAACTTGATCATGTCGATTTCGATGCGGCGCCGGCTCAAATCGTCCATCAGCGAGGCGATCAGGTGGGTCGGATCGTCCGCCGAGTAGAACGCGCCATAGATAAGGTTCACACCGGCCACGCCCAGCGCCTCCTGCTGTGCCACGGTCACCGGATCCAGCATCTGCGCGTGCAGGATGATCTCGGACGGTGCGGCCCGCGGCCCGGCCTGGAAACGTACGCCCAGCCAGCTATGTCCGGCGGGACGCTTGGAGTGGGTTTGTGTCGCGGAGGTGTCCGCAAAAGCAAAGAAGGAAGTGCGCTCGCCGCGGGTGGCATCCAGCCGATCCACCAGGCGATTGAACTCGTGGTCCAGCATGGCTTCCAAACGCTGGCGGCTGACGTAGTGCGGCGTGGGGCCGTAGATCCCATCGCTGATGGCCATGTCGTAAGCGGAAACGGTCTTGGCGATGGTGCCGGCGGCTTTACCGGCGTGAAAGAACCAGCGCACCACTTCCTGGCCGGCGCCGATTTCGGCGAAGGTGCCGTACTTGCGGCCGTCCAGGTTGATCTTCAGGGCCTTGGGCCGGGTGCTGCCGTATTCTTCCGACATCTACTCATATCGTAAGGCAACCAGCGGATCGACGGCGGCGGCGCGCCGTGCCGGAATATAGCAGGCTGCCAGCGCCACCAGCGCCAGCAGCAGAGATACGGCGGCGAATGTGAGTGGGTCGAAGGGTGTGACCTCGAACAGGAAGTCCTTCAACACGCGCGTGGCGCCCCATGCGCCGGCCAGCCCGATGGCCACGCCACCCCCCACCAGGGCCATGCTGCGCCATAGGACCATGCGGATGATTTGGACCTGCTGCGCACCGATCGCCATGCGAATCCCGATTTCCTGCGTGCGCTGCGTCACAGAGTAGGCCATCACCCCGTAAATCCCGACCATGGCCAGCAGAAAGGCGATGGACGAAAACGAAGTGAGCACGCGCGTCTGAAAGCGCGGTTCGGCCGTGGACGTGTACAACAGGTCCTGCATGCTGGAGATGGCGCGGATCGGCAGGTCCTTGTCCACACTCCAGACTTGCGCGCGCAGAGCCGGCGCCAGGGCGGCGGGGTTGGCCCGCGAGCGCACCACGAAGCTGGCTTCCTGCAGAAAGAACATCTGCTGCACCTGGGCAACCGGTTGGTAAACCGTCAGATAGCGCGAGGCGGGATTCTCCTGCCGGATCGATCCGGTCACCCCGATTATGGTCATCCAATCGTCTTCTTGCGTAGGGTGATCCGCGAAGCTGATGCGCTTGCCGATCGGATTCTGGTTGGGCCAGAAGCGCCGCGCAAACGGCTCATCCACCATCGCCACGGGCGCGGATTTCAGGGTGTCGTCTGCATCGAAAGAACGGCCGCGCAGCAGCGCGATGCCCATCGCCCGGAAGTAGCCGGGGCTGACGGCCGGCTTGGCGGCGACCACATCCGGTGGCAGTTGTCGATCGCCCAACTTGAAATCTCCCATGATGAGAGCATTGGACATCGGCAACCAGTTCACCAGGCCCGCGGCGGTCACGCCGTCCAATCTGGAGATACGTTCCAGAATCCGATTGTCAAACTGCTGGAGCCGCGCGGCGGATTCGTATGGCTTGCCGGTCAGCTCCATGCTGATCGCCAGCACGTTGTCGGGCCGGAATCCAAGATTCACGGAGCGGAGTTTCTCGAAGCTGCGGACCAATAAACCAGCGCCGATCAGGAGAATGAGAGCCAGCGCTATTTCAGCCATGACCAGCACGGAACCCAGCGCGCCGGATCGGGCGCTGCCGCGGGCGGCGGCTTCCTTCCAATTGCGCGACTGCCGGACGCGCGTCAACTGTAACGCGGGCGCCGAGCCGAAGAGCAGGCTGGTGAGCACGGAAATGCCGACATTGAAAGCCAGCACCCAGCCGTCGAACCGGATCTCGTCGATGCGCGGGATGCGATCGGCCGGCGCCAGTTGGATTAAGGCTTCCACTCCCCATAGAGCGACGATCAGGCCCAGCAATCCGCCCACCACGCCGAGGACGACACTCTCGGTGATTAGTTGCCGGGCCAGGCGCCATGGCGTGGCCCCCAGCGATGCCCGAATCGCAATCTCCTGCTTGCGCGCAGCCGCGCGGGAGAGCAGCAGGTTGGCGACGTTCACGCAAGCGATCATCAGCACGCAGCCGACGGCGCCCAGGAAGACCAGCAAAGCGGGCCGCGCATTGCCGACGAGGCTGTCCCTCAATGGGACGATGGCCATCTCCATTTCGCCGTGCCGGCCGTGTTCCTCCTCGGTCACGCGCGCGTCCGCCGCCTCCAGTTCGGCCTTTGCGCGCGACACCGTGGCATCCGGCGCCAGCCGGCCAATCGCCTGGCGGAAGGCGATATGGTGATTGTTTGGCTCCAGAACGGCCGGCACCCACAGATCCATGCCGGGCTGGAAACCCGGCGGCATGACGCCGACGATGGTGTGGGGCTCGCCATCGAGCACAATCGATTTTCCCAGCGCGACGCGGGCGCCCTGGAAATGCGCGCGCCAAAAACCATCGCCGAGGACCGCAGTTTTGGCGCCGGCCGGCGATTCCTCTTGCGGCAGGAAACCGCGTCCGAGCTGGGGCTGCACACCGAGAGTGGCGAAGAAATTTGTGGTGACCTGCTCGCCGTGTATGGCTACCGGATCGCCGAATCCCGTGCCATTCCAGTTCCAGCCGTCGTAAGCCGCAAGCTGCTGAAAGGCTTTGCCGGCGGCCCGGCAGGCGATGAATTGGGGATCGGACATGGCCCCCATGGCGAACGGAGTCGGCTGCTTCGGCTTGGGCCGGACGGTAAACAGCCGCGACGGATCGCGATAGGGTAGCGGCCGCAGCAGCACCGATTCGACGACCGTAAAGACGGCCGTGTTCGCCCCGATGCCTATGGCCAGCGCTCCGATCGCCACCGCTGTGAAGGCGGGATTGCGCCGCAGGTTCCGGAAAGCATAACGCAGATCGGATCTAAGGCCGGCGAGTGTATCCATCAGGCAATTCCCCGGGGCGGTACACAGGCAGGCCTGGTACCATCGCCGGGCGCAATGAAATCAGTCGATTACGTGCTCGGCCGAGCCGAGGCGATGTGCGTTTTTGGCACCGCGTGCCGCACCACCGGACAGGCGGCAGCGTCTTTCCAGTTCCACCACTTCAGCAATTCCGGGTCGTGGCGCGCCTCCGAAGCATAATACACCGCGCAACGGAACACGTACAAAACGCACCGATCCACGGGATGGCCCACGTCGCGGCAGAGGTCCGTATAAAGCGTCTCCGGATTCCGCCCCCTGAGTTCCGCCACTTCCCGGACTCCCAACCGGTTCAGGTCGGCGGCTATGGACGGCCCCACGCCGGGAATGCGCCGCAGGCCGGCGTTCACTTGTCCGACCATACCGCCAACTCGTTTCCGTTGGAATCCGCAAAATGGAACCGGCGTCCGCCAGGGAACGCAAAAATCTCCTTCACGATCGCTCCCCCGGCCGCTTGCACCTTCGCCTGCGTGCCGGCAAGATCGGCGCTGTAAATGACCACCAGCGGCCCGCCGGCCGCAACGGCGTCTTTCTTCCAGAACCCGCCCGCCAGCCGGCCGTCTTCGAAACTGCTATAGTCGGGGCCGTAATCGGTAAATTTCCAGCCGAATACGCCCGCGTAGAACGCTTTTGTCTTCGCGATATCGGTAGCCGGAAACTCGAGGTAGTCGATGCGGCCTTCGTTCGATTGAGTATCCATGGGTCTCAGTATCGTGCGGGCCTCCTGACAGCCTTGTGTCAGGAGTGTTTCTTGGGTCACCGTGGCGCACGCTTCAGCGTGCCGGCGGGACTTTTAAGTCCCGCTGCCCGTATACGGTCACCAATCGGCAAAATATAATCCGCCGTCGCATCTGCCGCACCCACACCACTTACTAACTCCCTGTCTTCCCCATACCGCTGTTCCCCATCCCCTCGGCCCTAAAATGAAATCGGGTATGGACGCCTCATCCCATCCCCAAAATCCAAATCCAACCCAAAGAAATAACCCATGCTGATTTCTAACAAACAACATCAAGCTAACCGCGAAAACGCGCAACACTCCACCGGCCCGGTCTCCCCGGAAGGCAAGGCCGCCGTCCGCCTCAATGCCCTCACCTTCGGGCTCCGCGCGCGCGACATCGTCCTCATTCACGAAGACGCAGCCGCCTACCAGCAACTCTGGGACGTCCTCGAATCCGAGTGGCAGCCGCAAGCCCCCACCGAAAGAATCCTGCTGGAACGCATGGCCGTCGCCCATTGGCTGCTCATGCGCACGGATCGCATTGAAGAGAGGGTCTTTACCGCCACCGACCCGGGCGTAAGACAATTCGCCCTGCTCGACCGCGTCTCCGCCCAGCGCGCCCGCCTCGAGCGTTCCTTCAGTACCGCCATGCGCGAACTGAAGCAGTTGCAAAACGAGCGCCGCGCCCGCACCCAGCCGGAGCCCGTGCAGCCGGTGAAAAGCGAACCGGCCGTCAAGACTCCCGCGCACCGGCCTGCCCCGCCGCCGGCATACGTGATGTCCAGCGCGCCGAACGCCCAGCCGCTCTCGTGCGCCCCTATCTGCCCGGATACCCGCTAGCCCTCCGCCCCCCTGCTCTTTGACAACCTGGCAAACGACCCCAAGCAGTCCGCCCAATCTGTCCCCAAGAACCGCCCAGCCGCAACTATCCCCCAGCCCCGAGCCCCAAGCCCCAAGCCCCCACCCCATAACCCACACCCACAACCCACCACCCATAACCCTTGAATCAACCACTTAGGCTTTGATCGTTTCAGACCGCGGTCCCCTCTGGGGACGGCTTTCCAGCCGGCTTAGCCGCCTGAAAAGGCGGCTGCGGGCATGATTGCCCGCCCCACGGTGAGTTTTCCGGTGCAATGCAGGGGTCTCGCCCCTGTTTCACCCGCATCCGCGGGGGTACCCGCTAAAGCGTGCGTACCGGCTGCGGCCCAGCATCCCCATTGGTGTCCACTCGCGGTTTAGAAAGTGAAGCGGGTTTGGAGTTCCAGGCGGCGGTTGTTGGCGGTCTCGGCGAAGGCTCCGTAGCCGCCGGCCACGGAATTGGCCTCTCCGAACAACGGCGAGGTGATCTGGCCGATGATCGGGCCTTCGTTCACATGGTTCAGCAGATTGCGCGCCGAAATCGAGAGGGTCAGGTTATAGCGCCGGGACGTCGAGACATCCGAGAAGACGCTGTGGAAACCGGAATTGTGACCGGCTCCCATGGGCGTCGCTCCACTGGCCGATTCGCGCTCCGGCCCGAAGCCCCAGGTCTTGCCCAGCCTGGCATTCACTGAGATCATGCCCGGGCCGCGTCCGTAATTGCGCGGCAGAATCTGCTCGCCGGGCGAGGGATCCGGATCCAGCCAGCCATAAATCGTATCGATCAGGCCCGGCTTCGACAGATCCGTAGGGATACCGGGCCGCGCGTTGAAGAGCGTATCGTTATAAATATCCTCGCCGACCGTAATGTTATAGGGGGCGCCGGATTGCACCACGATGAAAGGACTCAGGCGCACGTTCCACCTGGTATTCAAGGATCCGCCGATGAACGCGCGATGGCGGACATCGGTAGCGGCGGGCCCGTACTCGCCCGCCATGGTGGACGGGTTCCCGGGAAACGTTTCCAGCCCGTCGGTATTGCTCATGGCGCGATTCAAGGTGTAGTAACCGAACAGCGATATGTTGCCATTCACTTTGGCATTCACGTTGGTAATGAGCTGGTTCTGGTTATAGAGTCCGGAAGACTCCATCAGATAGACCGGCCCGGGCGCATTCAATTCCTCCGAGCGCAGCATGTGCAGACCGTGCGAGTTGGTGTAAGTCACCGAGAGCGTGGTATTACTCGCTAACTGGCGCTCCACGGTGACCGCCGACTGCATGATGTACGGCGCGCGCAAGCGGGAACTGAGTTCCTGAATGGTCTGCGTGGACTCGACGCCCGGCATGGCCAGCAGTTGTGCGATGGTCGGGATGGTAGGGAAGAACGGCGGATTGTCAACGATATATTCCTGCTGGACCAGGCCGTTGTAGCGCTCGGCGGTCTGTATGTTGGAGATATCGAAGCGCGAGTAGAACATGCCGAATCCACCGCGAATCACGAACTTCGGATGCATGCCGATGGTGCTGGCTCCGGGGGCCCAGGCGAAGCCGAAGCGGGGCGCAAAATCCCGCGAGTCGCCAATGTTGGTCTGCATCTCGTAGCGCAGCCCCAGACTGAGCGTGACGTTGGGGCGTACGCGCCAATCGTCGCCCACATAGGCGCCCACGTCCACCTGGCCGAGGGCGAGAAAGGGATTGCCGGCGGCGATGCTGAACTGGGTTGCGCCGCCGCCCGGAAGGCCCAACTGGGCGCGCTGGAATTGCTGAATCGAAGTGATCGGCACCATTACTGGCTGCCCGGAACCATCCAGCACTTCCTGATTGTCGGAATTCAACTCGGGCGCCAGTCCGCCGGCAAAAGTAAACGTGCCGCCGAAGTTCTGGGGCGAGGTGTTGTCCAGGGTTTCTCCGCGCGTGCGCACACCGAATTTCCAGGTGTGGGTTCCCTTAATAATGGACGTGTAGTTCTGCAGTTCGTAGTGGTTCTCGGTATCGAAACTTCGGCCCGACTGCGCGCCGCCGGTGTTGAAGGAGCCCATGACCAGGATGGCCGGCGCGAAGCTATTGGAGATCTGATCGTCCTCCACGTGGAAGAACTGGAAGCGCGTCTCGTTTACCGTAGTTGGCCCTAGCACGGCCGTTTCGGTGACCTGGACCGTGTGATCCTGGTCGAGCGTGTAGTACCCGCGGGAAGGCAGGTTGAATCCGCCGATGCCCTGATCCTGGACGTCGTTGCGGGTGAAGCCATAGCGCACCGTCAAGGTGTTGTTCTGGCTCAGTTGATAATCGAGGCGCGGGCTGACCCGGACGCGCCGCTGGGGGGCCAGCAGCACGCCGGTATACGGAGCGATCGCGTTCTCGGAATCGAGTGTAACGGCGTCAATTACGGAGCCGTTGTCCACCGCGCGGCGTTCCGTATCGAGGAAGAACGAAGCATGCTTGCTGAGCGGTCCGCTGATGGTGCCGCCATATTCCTGCAGCCGGAACGGCGCCTTTTGCTGGGCATAAGGATTCCGCGAATTGAAGATGTCGTCGCCCAGATTGAGAAAGCCCTGGCCGTGCAGCTTATCGGTACCGGGCTTGGTCAGGATCTCGATGCGGCCGTAGCCCAGCTTGGAAAACTCGGGAGCAAAGGGGTTCTGGTTAATGCGCACTTCGCGGATGGAGTCTTTGGAGGGAAGTTGGCCACCGCTGAATCCGTCGATATAGATTTCGCCGCCTTCGGGGCCGGCGGAGGGTCCGGCCAGCGCCTGCAGGTCCGATTGCAGGTCGTCGGGATCGTCGGAGAGGGCCTGCAGATCGTCGCCGCGCAAGACGGTGGCGGTGGAGTTGCTGGAGGGGTCGGTGGAAACGCTGGGGCCGGCGGTATCCTGCACGGTCACCTGCTGCGTCACCGACGCCACCTGCATCTTCACGTTGAGGGACTGCGTACCGGATTGCAAGGCGATTTTCGCCGGCTGGGCCTGCGTGAGGTCGGGCGCGGACACGCGGACCTCGTAGCTGCCGGGGGCCAGGCCGGTGAACGAGTACGATCCATCGTTACCGGAGGTGGCGACTTTGGCTACGCGCAACGGCCCCACCAGCGTGATGGTAGCGCCGGGCACGAAGGCTCCGGTTTCGTCCATAATCTGCCCGCGCAACGTGGCAGTTTGCGCGCAAAGTGGAAGAGAGACAGCAATGAGGACCAGCAATAAAACGGAGGATTTCATCTTGTAATGTAACCGGCCGCAATCGGTGGCGCCGCAATGGGCCGTATAGCTGTGGAATCAAATAAACGACGATGGCGGCGCGGCTAAGGTTACGGGAATGGTGGAGTTTGGCCGCTTGCCCGTGGCGCACGCTTCAGCGTGCCGGCGGGACTTCTTGAGTCCCGCTGGTGCCCCACATTATTAGACGGCATGGCCGATCATCAGCCCGCTGGGTCCGGGCAGGCGGATGCGGCTGACTCCCTCAAAACCGGCTGCGGTGAGCCACTCCGCATACTCACTCTGGTTATAGCTGGCGCCGCCTTCGGTGCCCACCAGCATATTCAGTGAGAACAGCGCTGCCATCTTGGGCGCGGTCTTGTCCTCTTCCAGAATGAAATCCTGAATCACGAGGCGCCCGCCGGGGAGCAGCGCGCGGCGGCTTCGGCGCAGCAGATCGCGGTTTTCAGCGGAACTCAACATATGGCAGATGGCGGAAACCAGGACGAGGTCGAAGCCCTCCCCCAGATCGCCGGTGCGCAGATCGCCTGCGCGCGTGGTCACGCGGCCACCTAGACCGGCACGATCGATGTGGCCTTTGGCGATCGCCAACACCTCCGGACGGTCCAGCACTTCGGCATGCAGTCCGGCGCCTGCCTGGGCAAACGCGATGGAGTAGGCGCCCGATCCGCCGCCGACATCCAGCATGCGGCGCACACTCGCGGTTCCGACGGCCCGCACCACGTGCGGCGCTCGCTCGCGCGCATTCCGATGCATGGCCGCGATGAACGGCCGGGTCCAGCGATCGTCCACCTCGCGTGCCTCGCGGCGCTTGACCGCGGTGCCTTCTCTTACGCAATCGGAGAGAGTCGACCAGCGATGCCACAGATGCGCGGTGTGCATGGTGGCGGCGCGGGAATCGTCCGGCGATCCCGCGACGAAATAGCGCGCGCTCACGGGAGTATTGTTAAACGTCTCGCCGTGTTTCGCCAGCAGGCCGAGAGCCGCGAGCGCATTCAACAGCATTTCGGTAGCGCGCGGATCCGTGCCCATCCTGGCGGCGGCCTGCGCGGCCGAGGCGCCATCGCCCACGTGGGTGAACGCCTCCAACTCGATGGCGGTCAGGATGGCGCGGCTGTCTTGAAATCCGCGGATGGCCTGGGCCAGATCGTCCGGCATCGCGCCGGCGGCATCTTTGGCCTGGATGCCCGCCAGCATATTGCTCTTGTTGCAGGCGATCTCGGCCCGTACCGCTGGCAAATCCCGATTGCTCAGCCTTTCTAAGGGTTCGCCGTTCGCGAAGTGGCTGCGCACTAATTCGGGCAGATCGTCCGGACTTACGCCCGAGTACCAGACGCCCTCGGGATAAACCACCATATTCGGGCCGCGCTCGCAAAGGCCGAGAGAGCCGCACTGGGTAATCTGAACCTGGTCCGCCAATCCCTGGACGGCGACCTCCGCGCGCAGGGCATCCAATACCTTGCGCGAGCCACGTGCTGAGCAGCACGGCACGCCTTCGGGCTTCTGTTGATCGCACACGAAGACGTGATAACGATAAGGCTGCATGGCGACCTCTATTGTAGTCGGGCGCGGTTCAGGGGATATTGGAAGTACGGATGATTCCCCTGATCCTGGTACGATGGCAAAGCGTCGTCGATTTCGTGGTGCTGACGGCGGCGCTCTATATTCTGTTGCGGTGGGCACAGCAGGCGCGCGCGTTGCGCGTGGCCCTGGTAGTGCTGGGATTGCACGCCGGCGCGCTCGTGTCGCGGCATTTCGACCTGGTGCTGACGAGCTGGGTGCTGGATGGCGCGGCCATCCTGGCGATCGTGGTCCTGCTGTTGGTATTCCAGGCGGAACTGCGGCGCTTCTTTATGCGGCTGGACAGCATGCTGAACTGGCGGTCACAGGCGGCGTCCAGGCGCAGCGAGACTTACGAATCGATCGCGCGGGCGGCCTTCCGGCTGGCAGGTCCCTCAGTGGGCGCGCTGATCGTGATCGTGCGCCGCAACGCGGTGGCGGAACTGGTCAGCGGCGGCATCGTGCTCGAAGCCGCGGTCTCGCCGGAAATCCTGGAAGCGGTTTTTCAGAAAACTTCGCCCGTGCACGACGGCGCGGTGATTGTGCGGGGCGACCGCATCGTGCGGGCCGCCGCGGTGCTCCCGCTGACGGAACGCGAGCGCATACCGAGCTACTACGGCACGCGGCATCGCGCGGCGATGGGGCTTTCCGAGCGCTGCGACGCGCTGGTGGTGGTGGTTTCGGAAGAGCGCGGGGAAGTGACCCTGATGGAGGGCCGCCGCATGCTGCGCTTCGACGAAGAGCAGAAACTGGTCGAAACGCTGGAGACGTTGTGTGCGCAGCCGGCGGAGGGCGTACGCAGCAAATTGCGGCAATGGTTCATCGCCAACGCGCGGGTGAAGCTGGCCGCGGTAGGCCTGGCAGGCGCCATCTGGAGTACGTCGTTTGTGTCGACGGGAACTACGGTCCGTACGATCACCGTGCCGGTACAGTTCGTGAGCGTGCCGGCAGGCATGGACATCGCGGCTCCTGCGACCGAAAGGCTAAACGTCCAGGTGCGGGGCAGCGCATGGATGATGGACTCGGTCAGCCTGACGCGGCTGGTGGCGAGCTTCAGCCTGCGCGGGGCGCGCGCCGGGACGTTGAATCTGCCGGTCGATTCGGGGGACGTCAACCTGCCGCCTGGGATCGTAATGGAGGGCGTTTCGCCGGCGCGGATTACAGTGCGGCTGGTGCCGCATAACCGCTAGGGTGGGCGGCAAATCTTGGCCGCAGCCGGCTGGCCGCTTGCCCGTGGCGTACGCTTTAGCCTGCGCCACGGGTTAGCGGGCGGTCCAGCCGCCGTCGATGAGGAGAGTGTGGCCCGTGATCAGCGAGGCACCAGGGGAAGCCAGGAAGACGACTGCGCCGGCGACTTCCATGGGTTCTCCGATGCGATGCAGGGCGGCGATGCGCTCCTCGACGTCGGCACGGAAAGCGGGATCGGCGAGGACCTCCGCCGTGCCGGGAGTGTGGATGAAGGTAGGGGCCACGGCGTTGACCCTGATGTTGTACTTGCCCCACTCGACGGCCAGGCATTTCGTCAGGTGGGCGATTGCGGCCTTGGTCATGCAGTACACGGACTCGGTGGGGAGCGCGGCGAAGCCAGCCTGCGACCCCATGTTGATAATCTGCCCGCCATGCTGGCGGATCATGACGCGCGCGGCCGCCTGGCCGGCAAAGAAGGTGCCTTTCAGATTCACGCGCAAGGTGAGGTCGAAGTCCTCCTCGCGCACATCTTCGGCCGCGTTTCCAGGCGCGATACCCGCGTTATTCACCAGTAGATCGAGGCGGCCGAAATGGGCGGCGGCGGCGTCTACCGCGGCGCGGATCTGGTCGAGCTGCGAGACGTCCATCTGCAGCGGAAGGGCGCGCCTGCCCATCGCTTCGATTTCGCGCGGCAAGCCACCGTGGGCTTCGATATCGCGCAATCCCAAAGCTACATCGGCGCCGGCATGGGCCAATGCGAGGGAAATGGCGCGCCCTAAGCCGCGAGCCGCGCCGGTGACCAGCGCGACCTGGCCGCGGAGATCGAATCGGGGAAACGCTTCCATGTTGATCGGAGACGCCGGTTCAGTCCCATCTGCGGCGATGATATTCACCTCCGCTCAGGCCGCCCAGGTCGATGATGACGGCGATGATCAGGATGATCAGGTTGATGCCTTGCATGGCCTGGTGATTATTCACCATCCAGGCATATGCCAAGGTGGTGAGAGGCAGGAAAAAGAATCCAAGCAAGGGAATCAGCAACCCGTGATATGCGCGCTGCAGATAAGTTGTGAATAGCCAGAGCAACACCAGTGCTACCCGCGGGAACGCCAGCAAAACGATGACAACGAGGCAGGGCATAGCCCGATTGTCGCAGATTCAAGGCCGGCGGGCGCGCGATTAGCCGAGGCGCGGCGCTGTTTTTGTACGGCTTCACCCGCTGTGAGGACGGCGTGGACCTCGAAATCGACGAGGCCGCTCCAGTTCGCCATCCAAACATCGGGCAAGCGGCGGCCGTGGGTTTCCATTACCTGGTAGCATCGGTCAAACTGATCGCCCGGTTTCTCGCCAAGATGCCAAAGTTACCGCAAGGGGGCGCCCAGAAGACTACGAATGACAGATCTATCGATATCCGGAAGCAGTCGTTAGAAGACCACCATTCGAGGGAGCCGAAGGCCATGGAGGGTTGGAAGCGGCTTAGTGGACAGGACCAATCCATGCTCCAAAGAGCCCCGCGCGAGATTATGGTCGAAAAGGAGCAGATAGAGGAAGTCTTTCACAATGAAGTTGGCACGAATAACCCATCAACCACGGCCAGTCTGCCGGAGCGGGCGGCGGTTTCATGGCAAGGGGGTTCAGTGACCAGGGCGACACCTTTTTTGACCCGTTCCTGGGAACTGCTGGCGCATTGCCGCGACGCATGCCCGGATGTATGGGTTGGTGATCGCGCCGTTCGCCTGGTTGGCGCCCACACTGGCGTGCCACAAGGTCGTGCCTGTAGCCGCATCGAGAGCCATCGCCTGTTCGGAGCTGTCGCCGGCGAACAGCCGTGCGACAATCGATGGCCCCAAACGTGGGAGCAAACCAGTTGGACGCGCCATTCGAACCCGGAGAAACGGTATACTTCGCCCGTGCTTCCCGGTCACGAAGTTGGGTGGGTTGCCGGCAACCTTGCAGAAATGGCGAGCACTTGGCGCGTCTGTGTCATGCTTTCCAACCTGCCACGGGAAACACCCTCGCGGAAGTAGACTGCCACCATTGCCGCACCGCCTGCTCCGCTTCCAGCCGCACGTGCTCTTGGCAGGTCACGCATTTGCCCGCGGTCAACACCGCAGCAGCCAACATCTGGATTTCAGATCGCCAGCAGCACGCACCTCGAAAACCATCCCTCCGCGGAGAGTGATCAAGTTGATCGAGCAAGGCACGTATACGGTCGGTGCAATATCCTGTTTCAGGGAATTGTACCGGGCATCGTGGGAAACACCGACAACCTCCAGATCCGGCACCGCGCAACTCATCCCCATGCTGAAATGCCGTCCGACGGGGTTTTCGTCTCGGCAACGGCCAGCCCCACACCATTGGATTGAGCTTCTACAAGGCCGACGATTACTTCGCCGTCGCCGCGACCCTGCTGGTGTATGAAGACCATGGCTCAACCACGGTCGCCGGCGCGACTACGGCCAATACTATCGGCAGCGGTCCGAATCCTGCCGTAAAGGAAAACATCAGGATCGATTCGCACGTGATTTGCACAAAGGGCCCTATTTCCTGGAGATTGATGATACATAGGCAACCGGCCGGCGAACATTCTGGAGTCGCTGCGTCGGGCGTTCCGCAGCGGCAGTCTCTCAGAGGAGCCGAACTTCATGGCAAAGACTCCGCGCAGCCACGTTTAGCGTCACCGCGGCCTGAAAACGTGCAGCCCTCGGTGATGGGAGTTGAGCAGCGGAACAGACGCAGCTAGAGTCCTGGCTCATAGACCGGGATCGTGGCGCCAGTTGCTTGATCCAATATGAGAGCGGCTCCGTGCTGCCTTGCAAGAACGGCCGGGACTCCTCCAGGCTCATAGCCGGCTGGTTGCTCACTTTGATCGTCAATCATCGGCATCACGCGGGGGCTGTGTCATCGACGTCGGTGGTCGAGCCGCAGCCCGTGGCCGGTCGCCCCTCTAATTCAACTCAAGACCGGAGAAATCGCCGCCAGGGCCCGCAGCGGTGGAACGCCGTCCAAAGGGACAGGCGGCGGAGAGGTGCACGCAATCGATGCTGGAATCCGCGTGACGCAGTTCTGAGGGAGCCGCCTGCTGGACTGAAAAATCCACATTTTTCAGATCCACCGGCTGCCCGCCTAGTCTAACTGTTTGGGTTGAAGTTTGGCCTTCGTTTTGCAAGGATACCGAATACGATCCCGCCGCAAGATTTCGAAACAAATACCGCCCCATCGAGTCGGTCATGGTGATTAGCCCAGGCTCCCGCAACGTTACTTGTGCGTGGCTCACGGAAACATAACCACCCGCCGTTGGATCATAACTGAACACTCGTCCCGAAATGCTGCGCAGCGCGCGCGCGATGAAAGCCGCCTTGGCAGGCGACGCCGTCGCCACAGTTACGCGTTGAGGCTCGCCAAGAGACTCCGCCGAATAGCCCGCCGGCAGCGAATCTTCGTCTACCTGGACTTCATAGTCGCCCGCCACCAGCGATGACACGAAAAGGCTGCCGTCGGACCCCGTCGAGGCGTTCCGTTTGAATCCCAGACCGCGGATCGCCACCGTGGCGCCGGCTACGCCCAGTCCCGCGTCGTTCACCACCCGCACCATCAAACCGGACAGCAAATGGCCGATGCCGAAGTTTACGGTGGCGTCTTCGTACACATCCTGGGCGGATGCAGTGGTGAAGAAAAACGGCCCGCGTGAGCGGTAGATCGCTACGATTTTGTGCTTGCCGCGGCTCACATTCGGGAAGCGATAAGTACCATCGGAGCGAGTCAGCGTGCGCTGGCGCCCGTCCAACACCACATCCACTTCAGGGATGGGCGACATGCCCGCTTGGAACTCTCCTATGGATTGGTCGTCCCGAAACGCAGTTCCGGTAATGATCCCATGCCGTTGGGGAGCGATGAAGCCGGGTACGTGCTGCAACTGTTGCTTCCAGGAGATGGAGCAAACCGGCGCGTATTTCCCGGGAGTTCCGGTACTCTTCGCCTCCAGGACCGAACAGGCCAGCGAAACGTCGTCCGAAGGCATCACACTTTGACTGTAGGCAACGGTGTATCCGTTATCTTGCGTACTGCCCAGGAGCGCCTGGTTGTCGTTGTACAGGAAGCTGAGACTCAACTCTTTCCGGTGCGCGCCCCGGCTCGACCAACTCGCGGCTCCCCCAATTTGCGTGCGTACAGGAACCAAGTTAATGGTTGCCCCCTTTATGTAGCCGGCCGCGATCAGGAAGGAGTTGCTGGACAAAAGCTCGTCCACTTGTTGAACGGTCGTGGCCGTGATCCCCTGCAACTCCAGATTCTGCTGCAATCCCGCCACTTGCCCAAAAATGAAATTCAGGGTGGGGGCGTTGGTATCGCGCTCGGCGTAGCCGGTCAGCGCGAAAGCGCCCCATCCCGACCGCAGGGATGCGCGAAACTGGTTGCCGGCGCTGTCGCTCCCGGGAGTCACTCCGAACACGTACTGTCCGCTGGCCCCGAAGTGCTGCGACTGAAAGGCGAGGCCGGCAGGCAGGGTGAAGTTTCGAATCTCGGGGCCGAGCGGCACGATGGTCCGAAAACTCGAGGCGGCGGCCCCGGCGGTGAGGCTCCAGTGCCGGGCGAGTCGATAAGTGATATTTTCCGTGCCTGAAATGGTCGTTTCCCTTAGACCGGGCATTACCAGATCGTTGCTATAAAACGTCTGCGCCGCTTCGACCTTCCCGGCGATGTAATGTGTCCAGGACAAGTCCGTATGAAGGCCGCGCAAACTGTTGGCGCCCAACGACGCAAACTGCGACGGCATGTACCGCACCAGGGCCGTGATGTTATCGCGATCGGTCTTGTAATACAACTGCCCCGCGCCGCCGCCGCCACGACTGATTCCGAGGTCCACGGTGAACCAAAATGTTTCCCGGGGGATGTATTTGTATCTCACGGTACCGATATCTCCGGCGTGCCCCATGAGATCCAACCTGGGTATCCATACGTGATAAAAGGAGCCCGTGATCGAAGAATTCGCGGTAAGAGAATATCGGTATCCTCCGCCCGCCACAGATTCCGGCTGGGTGGGCAGGAATAGCCCTTCGAAGGTAGCCACGCTCGTATAGCCGGCGTGTACAAACCAGTTGTCTTGCTGCAGATGAAACCCACGGACAATCGATCCGTTGAGGGAAAGAGGGGATTCATCCACATACTGATCGAAAAGGGTGATGTCCCGGCGCGGCGTCACGATCTGGTAAGACGCGGAGGACAGCGCAACTCGGGACTGGCCCGGATCGAGGGGCCCTATCAGATCGGTTTCCACGACGTGCACGTGGATCCGGTCGTCTCCATCGATTCTTACCAAGTCGAGCTGGCTTTGGACTTGGGCCGGGCTGGAATAGAACTGCCCTACGAAGTAACCGCTCTCGGCCGCCCCCGCTACGCTGGCCGGCATCACGAAACCGGGGGGATAATTCGGCGGTGGGGTGGTCACCAGGATTTCGAGAGTCTGCACTCCGGATGGAGCGACCACCACTACGTGAGTCGTTCCGGGTTGTTTGCCCTGAACCGACACCAGCCCATTGTCGGCGGTCGCCTCCGCCAGCGATTCGTCCAGACTGTAGGCCGCGGTCGCCCCGGCCACTTCCAAAGTGATGGTTTTCTGAGGGTCGACTCGATGAATTTGCGCCGACAACGCATGACAACACGAAACCATCCAGAGCAAAGCCAGCCATTTACTCTGGGATTGTAAACTCCCCGGCACGGGTTGAGACCTTTCCTTCGAATTCAAAAGACGAGAGCGTGCGATAGTGGCCGGGGACGAGTTGCGCCGGATTAGTCGCGGCAAGAATCAGCCGCTCGCCCGGTAACAGGCGCTCCGGAGTGAATGTCGCTTTCGCCACACGTTTTCCGGACGCATTCAGAATGACGATTACGCCCTTGGGCATCACGGGTTCGGAGCCGCTGTTAAACAACTCTTCCGACAGAATCGCGTTGGCCGCGGCAGTCTGGAGCGACGCTTGCAGCGGGCCGGCTTCCACTTTATAATCGCCCGAAACGTCAAAGGTAATGAGTGCGCCCAAAGAAGCGCTTAGGCCGACAGTGCCGTTACCGGCGGGTACTACGATGCCTCGAAAGAAGGTGACCACGGCGCGCTGCGCGGTCTCGAGGGGAACGGTGAAGGTAACTTGCACGGAGGCTTCTTCGCCGGCCTTCACCACCACTGAAGCCGGTGACACGACCGCACTTAGGGCAATGCCGTTCGCTACGTGCCCGGCCGGCGAAAGCGATCGCTTGCCTTCGCGTACCACCACATCCTCAGTCTCGAGATTGAAGCTGGCTAGGTTAGCGGTGTGATTCGCGATGGTCAAGGTTTGCGTAGTGCTTTGTCCGGGTTTGCAGCGCACCATGATAACGGCGGGAGAAAGGGACAGGGAAGCTCGCGGTGTGCCGCTCTCGCCGGAGGCCGGCGCCAGTGGTGTCTGGGCAGCGGCAAACGCGGCGCAACAAAGAGTGGCAACTGTCGATTTGAATCTCATCAGGTTATCTTCTTAGGGTCGCCACGAATGCGACGGTGCTTCCGATCGGTCCGGACGGTGTGGAAACCGGAATCTCCACGTCCAGACGGTGCTCGCCGCTGGAGCCGCAAGAAATGGATTGGGCCATGGTCTGCGCGGCGAATACTAACGCAGTCCCGTCGATTGAAATGGCGTGCGATGGCGCTTCATCCAGACGTGACATGGTGATGTTCACGCGCCCAAAGGGCGAATTTCCAGGGCAATCGACCTTGAGGGCAAACCGGGTCGAAACCACGAACGATCTGGAGCGAGTGTGGCTGGTATCGCCTGGCGCCGAATTATTTCCGAAATAGGAAACGCGGCCAAGGTCAATGGATGCGAAGGCCCCTCCTTGGCTGCGTACCAACGTGCCGGTCGCGGCCGCGAGGATGGTGACGGTGGGCGCCGGCGCGGCCACCAGCCTTGTGGTACCTCGCGGGAGGCCAAGCGGCTGTGAAAATGCCGCCGGAATGAAAACCAGTGCCAACATCCATATCCGGAATAGAGCCGTGTATTTTGAGATCATCGGGAACCGGGACTGGCCGGGCGATTCGTTTCCGCCCAGCCAATACTCATATCTAGCGTGTGCGCGGCGGGAATTTAGTTGGCGGTGGCCGTGAAATTGATGGTGTTCGAAATCGCACCGGCAACTGCCGTGGCCGGCACTGTAAGGTGAAGAGTGTAGGGCACCGCCGTCGCGTAGGCGCCGGTAACCGTTACAGAGGCCGTGGTGCCCGAGAGCGCCAGCGCGCCGAGTTTCCACGTGTTAGTGGTATCCGCAGCCGCTAATATTGCCGCCAGCGTATAAGTCGCGCTGGGGCTATTCGCCAGATCCACACGAACGTCGAACGGCGTGGCCAGATCGAATGATGTTAACGGAATGACCGTCTTAGTCACATTGGCGGGCACCGTGCTGCTGTACATGCTCACATTTCCGAAGGGTAAGGATCCGGCACTGGTGGTTGTACCGGTCATCGCCAGTCCGGCGCTGTCGGTCGCGAAGGTCATGTTGAGAGAACCTTGGACGTTTGCGGTAACGCCTAAGGTTCCGGAAGAGGTCTGAGCGGTCGCGATGCCGGTGATCGCGAAGGCGGTTAGTATACTCGTAATAACAAGGATCTTCATATCTGTATCTCCGAGACCAAGTAGAACAGTACGGCGGCTAAAGGGCAACGCTACCATTGGATATTGGCTGTAGGCGTGCCCCTAAACCAAATGTATGGCGAATCTCAGTAGCCTAGCAGAATCGCGACTCCGCCCGCGGTCTGGCCGCTCTCGGTAAGGCTCCGGTGTATTTGCGGCTGTGCGGAGGATCAGCCGCGAATGCCGCGCCCAGGGCAAATGAGTTCGTGAAGTCGGCAAACGTCACCACGTCGAGGCCGACCCCAGCGCGTGCCCGTGGCGGATACGGATGGCAGCGTCAGGCTAATCGTCCGTACCCAAGATTTCGGTGTAAGACCTATCTGGCTAGTGCAACAAACCGCCGATGGTCGACCCGTTGTATAGCGTCGCGAATTCGACGCCGGTGAGGGTGAGGCAACTTTGGGCAGATAAACTTGGAGCAAACAACAGGCGGAAAACAAAGCTACTGCATTTGATCTGCATTGCCTGCCATTAGACATGACCCGGCCAGAAGCGCGGGTACCATTGAATGTGACCCGGTCGCCTCCGATTCGGCTCGTGCCAGGTTGTACGCCTTCACATGCGTCCCGTTCTTTTTCGTGTAACTGCGAACATGGACCGATTTCCGTGACGTTGATTTCGACTTTTTTGATTTCGTGGAATACTAATGGTGACTACTGCCTGTTTTCGCCGCAACGGGCGATGCTATCGACAGCGATAGCAACAAGGTAGAAACATACCGCCGATCATTTTTCTAACCGTCGTCATTTTTCACGTCCTTGCCGGTTGATTGTATCAAAGAATACGATGTAACGCCAAAGCGGCGGTTGCCGGTGAATCGTTGGCTGCGGGTGCTCTGGTAGTACCGCGATCCGTACCAAGCCGGCGCCTCGACCGGTCTCGCTGTGTGAACTCAGAGCAGCGGGATACAGACGGCAGGGTGTATCATAATCTGTAAGTTATGTTACCCAAACTTTGGCTGGCGGCAATTTGGATTCCGGCATTGCCCGCACTGTTGTCCGCGGTAGACTTCAACTCTCCGAAAGCGTTCGGCGCGGGCTCTTTCGTTTCGGTGGCCGTGGCGGATTTCAGCGGGGATGGAAACCCGGACCTGGCGGGAGTTAGCACGGACAACCATGTCGCCATCCTGCTGGGCGACGGCAACGGCAGCTTCCGGCCAGCGGTTTATTATGCGGCTGGGGAAATGCCGATCATGGTGAAGGTGGCAGACTTCAACGGAGACGGAAAGCCGGACCTGGCGGTGGCCAACGAAAAGTCGCATAGTATCTCGATCCTGCTGGGCAATGGCGATGGGACCTTTCAGCCTCAGATCGTCACAACCGGGATAAAGCCTTCAGCCATGGTGGTAGGGGACTTCGACGGAGATGGCAACGTGGACTTGGCGTTGACTGGGCAATTCTCCATATCCACCAGTGTCGTGTGTGTCTTCCTTGGCAACGGCGACGGCACTTTCCGGCAACAGGTAACCAGGGGGCTGAAGAAGCCGAATGGCCTGGTCATGGCGGACTTTAACGGCGACGGAAAGCCGGACTTAGCGGTGCTCGACCTGGACGGCACGGAGATCCTGCTGGGAAACGGAGACGGCACGTTCCAGCCTGCCGTGAACTATCCGTACCAAACCAATTCAACTTCAATCGCGGCCGCCGACCTTAATGGCGATGGCAAACCGGATCTGGTGCTCGGTTATTACGAAGGCGTAAGAATTCTACTGGGCGACGGCCATGGTAACTTTCAGCCACCGTTGAACTACGCTGGGAACGCCCAGGATGGGGTCGCCGTCGCCGATTTCAACGCGGACGGAACGCCGGACCTGGTGTTGTCTGGCGGGGGAGTCTCCATTATGCTGGGGGCGGGCGGCGGCGCCTTTCAGCCGGCCGTGAGCTACCTTCTGCAATCCCGTTCAAGCCCGGCGGTGGGGGACTTCAATCGCGATGGCAAGCTGGATGTGGCCGTAGGCAACGTCCAGGCCATCGAAATCCTGCTTGGCGATGGAAAGGGTGGTTTGCAGCATCCGGACAACCGCCCGGTGAGGATGACGCAGCCGCAAGCCCTGGCGGCGGGTGATTTCGACGGGGATGGAAAGCAAGATCTGGCGGTGGTCAATTCCGAGTCGCAAGCCGTTTCGATCGTGCTGGCTAACGGCCAGACGCACAACCAAGCTCTGCCGCTGGCCGCCGCGTCGCTAGCCCTAGGGGATTTCAATAGGGACGGAAAGATGGACATCGCGGCGGGTTTTGAAATCCTGCTGGGCAACGGCGATGGCACTTTCCGGTTAGCCGGAAACTATGGTCAAGCTTCGCAGGTGTTGGTGGCGGACTTCAACGGGGATGGAATTCCCGACCTTGCGGGCGTGGCCGGCAATTTCATTAACGTTCTGCTGGGCAACGGCGATGGCACGTTCCAGCCACCGAAGATATTTAACGAAGCGGAGATCGGACTGATGGTTGCCGGCGATTTCAATGGAGATGGAAAGACGGACCTGGCGGTGGCCGAGGTAGGTTTCCAGACATCCTCGGTGGCGGTCCTGCTTGGCAATGGGGATGGCACCTTCCAAACTGGAGTGTTTTTGAACTTCCAGGACACCATAAGCGATCTGGTGGCCGGGGATTTCAACCGGGACGGAAAGACGGATGCCGCGGTACTGCTCTGGAACACGCATACCGTTTCGATTCTCTCGGGCCAGGCGGACGGCACTTTACAGCCCGGGCTGTCCTACCGGGTGGGACCTAATCCCGCGGTGGCCGCCGTGGCGGACTTCAATGCGGATGGATGGCTGGATCTGGCGGTGGCGAGCGCCGATTCTGATCTGGTATCCATCCTGGAGGGTAATGGCGATGGCACGTTCAACTTACAGCAGGTGACCTTCGGCATCGGCAGCCTGCCATCGGTCACGAGCCTTCCATCGATGACGGTAGTGGATTTTAATGGGGATGGCAAGCCGGACCTGGCAACGGTGAATTACACTTTGAACGGCGTTACCGTCTTGACCAACACCACGCCATAGGCGCGCAGAGCGCGCTAACACGGACATAGAAATGTCCCTGGTCCTGGACATGTCCGCGACGCCGTTTTACATCAAGGGCTGCGCCTATCCCGAGGGCCGTCCGTTCCCCTCTAGCCGTCTAATGTAATTGACTTCTATCTAAAAGTGTCAAGTTTTTAACTGGCCTTGGGAAGCGGAAATGCCTCGTAAATCAGGGTATCCAACTGCGCATCCACGCTGTCCAGGGCGCGCCTCAGCGGGAAGGGCAGCACGGCATCGTTGGCGGTGAACATGGCCATGGCCGGTCGGAACACCCTGCCCTCCAACCGGGAGAACAGCCGCGCCACCTTCCATCCGTACGGCGTGACGAAGTACCGATTGGTCTTCGGAGGGCGATAGATCAATCCTTTCAGCCGAAGCCGCCGTAAATCGTAGGTCATCTGATGGGGAGTGTACTCCTCCAGCGTCACTCCCAGCAGATCCGCCACCTGTTGTCTGAGATCGCGATTGCGAAACCCATCGATGAGATGCTGGAATAACGTGAGCGCCAGAAACAGCGCCATCACCCTGGGTTGGCCAAACTTCAGCCCCGGAGCCTTTTGCCGTCTTCGGTCACGGCAGGTTGCACCACTCGTTGGATGCTGTCGCCGCTCAGGCCGCTGTTGTGGCTGATGCGTTCGACTTCCAGCAAGCGCCGGTTGATCTGCCGCCCAATCTTCTGCAAGTACGGCAGGTTGGCCAATCCCTTGTTCACTCCAAAGTCCTTCGGGTTGCGGAAGGTTCCTTCTGTTCGGCAGCCGCGCCCCTCCTTGAAGTACTGCTTCAAATCGAAGTTCTTGTAGTCGATGTGCAGACTGGGATGAACGCCGTCTTGGATCACTCGCGTCCGAAACTCGCCGGGCGTTTTCTTCGTTACGACACGGTCGAAAACCAACTGCACCCGGTCGGGCCTCCCCAAGTCCAGATTGTCGCGAATGACTTCTTCGAAGAACTCACGCCCGCGCAAGGGACGATCGAAGATCTGCGTCAAGCTGACCTCCATCTGCCAAATAGACAGATCCCAATCATACCCGGCCCGCCGGTCTTCCGGCCGCAAGGGAAGTGGAATCCGATCCAGCCACTTGCGGAACATTCGGTCAATGTCTTCCGGGCCGAGCGAGTCGCAGATCTGCTGCAGTTTCTCCGGATCGGCGCAGGAGAGGAATCCGTTATCCAAGGCTTCGTAGGCGACTTTCCTTTTCTCCAGTTGCCGTTTGGCCCATTCGTGACCGTTGAGGCACAGTTTCACGCTCCACGGCGCGTAGCTGCAAACTTTGATGAAGACGGGTCCGAACTCGGCGTCATCGATGTAGAAATAGTAGTGGTTGACGTAAACGGTCTTATCGCGGTTGAACTGAAACTGCCCGTTTACCTTCTTCCCGTTGAACGCCTGCGCCTTCTCCTGGGCCACGCCGATGAACACGATGCCGTCGCGGACTTGCCGCTTGCGGCGGAACTCATTGGCGATGTCGTCCTTCCGTTCCTTGTGATTGAATTGGTAAAGCGGTATGGAATCGCGCTCTGCCAAGGACTTTACCGAGTCGCGGAATCGCTCTGAGATTTGCCCCAGGATCACGGGCGAGGGAACTGGCTTGCCGAGTTGGCCGTACATGAAGCCGATCAATCCGCCGCCGGTTGCGAGCTTGCCGATATACCCATTGAGGTAAAGACGATCAAGGCACTCCACTTCGAGTGTGACGTGTCCGTCCAAAAGTTCCGGAATGGTCGCCATTCCCGGATTCTACGACAAAGCTGAGGATAGGGCTCGTCGGTTTGAGGTCGAAGACCTCGCTAGATCGTTACCGATTTCGATGGAAAGGGGACATGACCTGCGGCGCGAGTGGCGTATACGCCTACTGACTTACGATAAACCCGTGATAGACGAGACCGGTGTCTTGGTATCAAGGACAAGACCAGGCCGATTCGTGCTTTTGTCCTATCAGGTCGACCCCATCGAGAATCACAACGACGCAGCGCGCACGACCGTCGCGGGGCGAGGTGCAAGGAGTCCGCGATCACACTGCAATCAGCTGCGGACCTGCGCACCCACAGCTACGTGGCAATGGGTTCATTTAGGGGAATAAAGCCGGGTCGAACACGTCATAGTCCACTGGACTTAATCCCGACAGGGTCACGCCTTGCTGGTACTGTTTACCTGAAAGAACGGTCCAGCCCGCAAACGGCCCCGCGAATGGCGTCAGGCTTTGCACGCCGCTGGCTGCCAGCCAAAGCGGGTAGGCACTGAACATCTTCGACTGGCCGGTGATTGTGTTCCAGTCGCCCGTATCCGTATAGATAATGGGCCGCTGGGGCGCCTGGGCGAGGGTGTTTAAAGCCTGGGTGATTAGCGTCCGTGCCTGCTGGTGCGTCAAAGTCGAAGCCCCTTCTACGTCAAGAGCAATGAACGAAAGGGCGGTAAGGCGGCCAGGATCGGCGCCGTTGCCGGTAATGTTGTTTAGGCAGTTCTGCGCCTGGGCGTCGCCTGGACCGAAACTGGCATCGAATTCCAGGAAGCAGTAGGCTGCAGTCTTGACGCCTACGCCGACGAAAGCATCGATTTGCTGTTGTGCGGTCTTGATTTGCCCGCTCGCACATGTGCCCGCATCGGATTGGGGCGCCTTTACCACAGCGTAGAGAATGCCGTCTCGTTGCAACTGACTCAGCTCGGTTGGCGTGGGCACACCGGAACCGCACGAAACGTCGATGCCATTACGCGTCGTCATTACCCAGAGGTCGGCGGGAGAGCCTCCCTGCATAACTATAAGCCGTTTGGAAACCGGGTCATAGACGCCCCCGTAATTTCCCGCGAGCGGCGAGCCGGGCATACTATTCGCGACGGTATTCACCCAACTTGACGTACCGCGAACATCATTGGCGTCGGTCAGCATCCAAGCGTCGTTATAGTTGGTGGACTCTGGCGTATATGCGGATCCACCGAAAAACATCATGATATTGGCCTGCGAATCGTAGCCGAATGCAGCGTTCTGGCGAGGACCCGGCGTCGGTGTACTTTGTGACAACTGCTGCCAGGCGGGATTACTTCCGCCTCCGTCGGCATCGGCGAGGATCCACAAGTCGCCAAGCGAGGGGCAGCACCCGCCGTAGACGGTCATGATACTGGACCCATTGCCCGGAGCGCTATAGGTGACCACCGCAGAGCATCGGGGTGCGGGAGGAGTCCCGGAAGGCGTTAGCTGGGTCCAGGTTGGCGGCCCACCCAAGCCGTTGGCGTTGTGCAAGACCCAAACATCGTTTGGCACGTCCATGATACCGTCGTCGCACCCACCGGAGACCGTCATGGTGTTAGCAGTTGGATCATAAACCGCCGAAGCCTGCGACCGGCCGACGGGAAGCGGTTCCGGTGGGGTTAGCTGCGTCCACGTGGGGGTCCCAGCCACACCGTTTGCGTGAACCAGCACCCACACGTCGTTGAGCAACTGCGAAAATCCGTCGCAAGACGCGCCGCCGAAGACGATCATCCGGCTATGAGCCTGGTCGTAAACGGAACTTGCCCGGTTCCGCGCCGGGGGCTGCGTTCCGGTGGCGGAAACTTCCTGCCAGAGGGGCGTGCCGCCCAACCCATTGGCATTCGTTACCAACCAGGTATCGCCTACCTGGGAGGCGCAACCGCCGGCCCCATCGACGCCGCCATAGATCAGCATCCTGTTACTTCCTGGATCGTACCCATAGGCCGGGGCGTCTAGCAAGGGTCCCCCATTAAGGCTGAAGTGTAGCCAGGGCGAGGCTGGCGTTTGTGCCCTGGCCAGGGCGCAAAACCCCAGCAATAGGAACCGCGACAAACAGCGAGGCGCCCTTCTTCGAATCGGCTCCTCAATCTTGGTGTAGGATTGAGCAGCGGTTATAGTGCCAGGTTTTGGAAGCGACATAGCGCGTGGGGTCATAGCGTTGGTTTACTCCTTTGTTCGGCGCATGGAGATCTGTCAAAATGGATAGACGTCCGCACCTTGCGCCTCCAGTTTAGGTCGCTTGTGCGTTTTTCGAACTGAAAATATACTGACGACATGCTGAAATCGGCCTGAACAGATGGAACCCGAGACTAACGGAAGCGACCCACAGATCCTTTGTTTTGGCGAGTTTCAACTCGATAAACAACTCCGGTCACTGCACCGCGGTTCCGAGGAACTCAAGCTTTCCGCAAAGCCCTTCGCGACTCTGGAGTTCCTAATCGAGAACCGCCAGCGTGTGGTTTCCAAAACGGAACTTCTCGATTCAGTCTGGCGCGGGCGGCAGGAGATCAATACCGTCGAACAGGCTGTGCGTAAAATCAGGAAAGTCCTTAACGACGATGCGGGAGAAGCGCGCTACATCGAAACGATCCAGGGACAAGGCTATCGGTTCATTGCCGACGTATTAGCCGCCTTGCCGACACAAACGGCCGGCGTGATCGATCCTCGTTTCAGCCGTCGGAGCCTGTTGATTTCGGCTGCGGCAGCGCCTATGGCCTGGCTGACCGGCCTGGCCGCCTTTCGATTCATTCGCCGGCCCGAATCCGTCGCGCGTGTCGCGATCAACGGAACGAACCTGGTCGCGTTGGATACTATGGGGAGAGCGCTGTGGACCTACCAGTTCGAGGAAGCGTTAACGGAACCGCCAGCCACCGATTCGGCCTGGCGTACACAGATCGTGGACCTGGATGGAGATGGCGTCCCTGAGATCCTTTTCGTGGCCGGTCTGGCTTCTGCAATGGAGGGGCCGCGCGAATTGTGCTGTTTCTCGTCTGCCGGGAAGCTGCTCTGGCGATACGCTCCCAAAGTCCCGATTCGCTTCAGGAGGCCGGATCTCAACGGCCCTTGGTGTTTTCAGGACGTGCTGGTCGTCCCCGGTAAGACGTCCGCTACGATCTGGGTTGCGGTGGCGCATTGCATCTGGTGGCCTTCGTTCGTCATGCGGATTTCGGCTAGCGGAATGTCGGAACTTGTTTACGTTAATTCGGGCGCAATCTATCAGCTACAGAGTATTCGCAACCGCACCGGCTCGTACATTCTCACGGCAGCCGTCAACAACGAGTACCGGCAGGCGGCCATGGCGGTACTTTCGACCAGCGCCCCACCGTCGACGTCGCCGCAGACCGGGTGGTCCGAGTTCCAGTGCATCGCAGGTTGCCCGCCAGCCACGCCCTATCGCTACTTTCTGATGCCGCATTCTGAGGTGGGTATCGCCAGTGGTGCGCCATACAATGAGGCACGCTATATCCATCTCCGCCCGGGCGGCATAACGGTAGATGTGCGGGAAACGTCGCTGGAAATGCAGCGGTCCCTTTACGACTTCTCTAACGATTTCAAACCAGAGCGAGCGGCCTACTGCAGCGGCTACCGCGCGATCCACGAGAGGTTCGAAAAAGAGGGCCGTCTTCATCATCGCTACGAAGATTGCCCCGAACGTAAGACCGAGGCCACGCTGCGGGCCTGTGATGACCTTGGGAATTGGCGTACGGAGAAGATCCCGCTCCTTCGTCCGTATGAATAACCGAAGGAGTGCGGGGCATCGGGCGGCTCCGAGCGTCGCGTGGACGGAAGACGTGCTCTACAGCTTTAGCTTCAATTCCGGCGAAGCACCTTATGGCGGCCTCGCCCTCGACCGGAGCGGGGGCCGAATGCGCGCGCGGGTTATTCGGGCGCCGCTTGATGCGCGAGATGGGCCAGTATTCGCGCCGAGTGGCCGGCGATCTGGCTGGCTTCGATACAATCACACGGTTGCTGATCGCCGTCCTCGCTTACCAAAATGCTCTCGGCTTGCCCACGAGGTCGCGCCTCAGAAAGCGTTCCACCAACGCGGATATCTCGAAGGGCAACGCCCAATCCGCGGCGCTATTTGCGCCGCGCCACTCGGTAAAGAAGAGGCTGCTAGCGGCGGCCGACCGGGTGATCGAGACCTATCGCAACAGCGAGGCCCAACCTGTCTACGAGAACGACTGGAAGCGAGCAGCGCTCGCCCAGGAGACCGATCACGGCCTGAGCCGGCTCCTTCCCAGATTTCTTCGCCGGTGCGCAGAAACCGCTCGATGGCAGGTACCGATAGCTGACCGGCGGCAGCGTCCTCTGCCGACGCAAAACCGATGGTCCCTTTTCAGTCCATTTCCTGCGTATCTGAATGAAAGCGGATTTCGGCCCGGCTCACGGCGGCCTCGATGGGTTTATGGAGGTCCCAGGGGTCCATAATGGAAATCCTGGCTTAAAGTCTAGGACGCATCAAAGGTAAGGACAGTTCATGGCGGACCGCGTAATCGCACCTCTCTCATTCACGCTCAAGAAACGCCCGGCAATCCCCCGGATAGCCAGGGCACTTGCAGGATTCATAGCGCTCGCGTCCTCGTGCGCCGCGCAAACTCGCGCGGCCGAGCCGGCGCCAGATCAACCGCAAATGAAGTCCACCGCGATTGAGTTCGTCCCCGGCGAAAAAACCATCTTCTTCGACGACTTCTCCGACATGGAGGCCGACGCCCCGCCGCCGCACTGGAAGGTGCGCGGTGGCAAAGTCGAGCTACGCACCGGAGGCGGCACACAGGAGCTGTATGCCGCCAAAGATGTCAGCCTATCGACAAAAATCGCCATCCCGCAAAACTTTACTTTCGAACTGCAGTTTGTCGGCAACGGCGAAATGGATTGGAAGTTCCAGAGCGCGGGCGACGAGGTGCTCTCCGGGATAGTCCGGGGAGAAGATGATGGCCACACCGTGAACATCAGTTGGAGCGGGAAGGATGGGGATTTGGGCGCAGCGGAAGTAAAAGGAATCGATACCTCCAAGCCCGTCGATTTCGCTCTCTGGGCTCAACAGGGCCGCGTGCGCGCCTATGTCAACCGCAAGCGCGTGTTGGATGTGAATCAGGTGCAGATTCCGGTCATTGATGAGGTCGCTTTTGACGATGCCCGTTACAGGCCCATGGCCGTCCGCAAAGTGCGCATTGCCGAGTCGGCTCCGGACTTCTCAGCCGTCATCGCCTCTACCGGCAAGTATGTGACGCACGGTATCCTCTTCGATACCGATAGCGCCCGGCTCAAGCCCGAGTCTGCCGCCATCCTCAAGCAGGTCGCGGCGGCCTTGGCCAAGAATCCGAATCTGAAGCTGGAGATCGACGGCTACACCGACTCCGCCGGCACTGACTCGCACAATCTCGACCTGTCGAAACGGCGTGCGCAGGCGGTGCAATCCGTGCTCGTATCGCAGTTCGGCATCGACGCCGGGCGCCTCGCGTCCGATGGCTTCGGCGCCGCCAAACCCATCGACTCCAATGACACTCCCAGCGGCCGGGCCAATAACCGCCGCGTGGAGTTCCTCAAGAAGTAACGGCTCCGGCAGCGGTTGCAACCATTGCACCGCCGGCGCCCACCCGCAGGACTCGGCATAATCCGGAACTCGGCAAAAGGCCGGTTAACTGTTAACCAGTGGGTTGTTCGTAACGAGACAAACGGAGAGCGGGGAGCCGCCCGCCCTGATGGGCGCCCCCAAAAAAGGCGACAAGCCGGCCGCCCCCCCCGGGTCTCGCCATCGCAAGAAACCGGTTTTATGGGCGTTCCAACCCCTCTTTGGCGAGCGCATCCACCTGCCCCTGGTCCCTCCCCTGCGTGCAAGGGTCTGCATCGCGATCCCATCGCGGATCGCGCCCACGGCAGCGGTAGCATCGTCCAGGACCGTTCGCGCTGGAACTCGCCGCCCGTTCACTGATTGACGAAGATCACGTGGGGAGGCACTCCCACCGATGGGATTTTTCCCACCAATTGCAGTGAAGCCGTCGAAACAATGTTAACCGCGCCCGCGGTTCCCGTTCCGGTAGGACCATACAAGTATTGTCCGTCCGGTGACACGCTCAGATCCTCTGCATATACGCCGGCCGTCGAATTCGTAACCGTCATTGTCTGACGGTCGATCGAATAGAGCGCTCCGTAACCGCTACCCGACGCAAATTGCGCCGCCAAATAAAGAGTGCTGCCATCTGGCGAAGAGGCTAATGAACCCGCTACGCCCAAAGCAACTGTCTTCTGCACGTGGCCATTTTGCAGGTTGATCTCCATCAGGGCATATGCGTTAGCTCCGCGCCCCACGGAAAGGTAACCCAAGCCTGTACCTTGTGCGATGCTGAAGCCCAGGATGTTGCTGACGGGATAAGGCCAGACCTGCAAACTCATAGTTTGGGTATTTAGCACCGCGATCCCATAGTTGATGCCACCGCTTGCCGCTCGCACATCGCAGCAAGGCGAGTAATAGAAATTGAACGGAACATACACGAAATGTTCGTTCGCCGCCGGCTGCGTGTAGTAGCCGGAATTATCGTTCGCGGGATACGGAATCGACACCTGGCCGGTGACCTTCAAACTGACCGGATCGAACTGAACGATATTTGTGTTCGGGGGCGAGCCCACTCCCGTGAGCGCATATCCGGTGATGGTTTCGGGTGCGATCACGTTCACATTCCCCAAATAGTCCGGCACTAATAATAAGTCGTCGAGGGCATCGTAAGCGCCGACTCCAGGCGGAGCGCCCGTGATGCCGGAACCCGTGATATTCATTGACGGAACCATGCCGGTGGCCGATACCGGAGCGCTGCCGAACGCTAAGTGATAGAGCTGACCGCCGTCTTGACTGATGGCCAGGAAACCGGTTCCAGGCGCCGCATATGTCGCCGTAACGATTTGTGATACCGGGTCGAAAACCAACACAGAAGGGGAGCCGTCCGTGCTCGTCTGACCCAGATAAATCGGGCTCCCCGGCGCCAGTGCCATCGAATTCCCGCCGAAGGGCAGCGTGACAGTGGAAATCGAGAACGTGCTGGTGGCGACAGTCGAAATTGAAGTATTCGCTGAAACATATAGCTGCGATCCGTCCGAGGAGACCGCTATCGCGGATACTTCCCGCAAAGCCCGGTTCGAAATCGTGTGGGTTACCTGCAAACCTTGTATGTTGATGATTGCCAGCGAATCCGTTCCGTACGCGGCGTAAAGAGTGCTGCTGTCTGGAGAACTCGCCAGCGCCGTAGCCGCTCCGGCCAGGGCCACGAATCCAATCGGCATCAGTTTCGCCGCGCTGATCGCTTCCACACCATTCGGCGAACCCACGAAGATCTTCTGTCCATCGGCCGCGACCGCCAAAGCCCCTTGCGCGTCGTTTACGGCGGAGTTGGCAATGACCGTCAGGTCCGTTGGATCGACGGCCTCCAGGTATTTGCCGGATTGCACATATACCACGTAGATCACACCTGACTTTGGGTTCACCGCGATGGACTGCGCGACGCCTGGAATGGTCAGCGGGCCGGTGACGGCGCCCGTATGGAGATCCACGAGTGTCAACACATATGTGATTTTGGTGGACGTGACCGTATAGCTCACGACCGCCGCACGCGTGCCGTGGTTCGTCAGAGCAATCCCAACGCCGGCGACCTGGTAGTTGCCCGCCGGTCCCGTCTTGAGCGAGCGCACAATGGCCCCGGTAGAAGCCTGCATGACAGTCACACTGCCAAACGATTTGCAGCAACCTGGAATCACGGCGCGCGCGCCAGGCCACGCTGCCGGGACTGCCACTGCCACAGCCGCGAGCAGCGCCCGCCGGCCAACATTCCTGAACTTCTTCGATGCTCTCTTCCAGAACATAGACGCCCTCCATCAGCCCAGCCATCTCGTCTTTGACGCCGGGATGCTGGATAAAATATTACACCCAAACGAGCCGAAACCGGCCTGTTTGTGTAACGTTCTTGTCTGGTACGGGGCTCTCCCAAGGAAGGATGCCGTCATGATCGCTGTGAGGGCGATTATGGATAGGGCCGAACTTTGCGGCATCGGCCGGGCTCTCGCCACCACACGACATCTTCTCGAAATGTTTCGCCGCCAACTGAGGGATGAGAAAACCCGGCGCCGACGGCAATAACCTCGGCGCCCACGCTCGGAGATATAGGGCCCGCGCGGGCTGAGCGGGGCTTGGTCAAGAAACATTTCGTTTGTGGCCCGAAAAACTGGACGCCCTGCGGAAAGAGTGCTTGAGATCTGCATGCAGGTTTCGATTCGCCGAGTATCCTATCCGCAGATGCACGCAGGTGCACGTAAATTGAAATTATCAGGCCCCCGGCGATTATCTGCAAGCCTATCTGTATCAATCGGTTAGCTGGCTTTAGCGCGTTCGACCGTATTTAAT
>JBEKIM010000016.1:0-35832 GCA_050011755.1 Bryobacteraceae bacterium
GGCTAAGCACGCTGAATGTTGAGCAACGGAACACAAGAAAACGGACACCATGATACTTTGCGCCAATGGAGCACGGCCGCACGTTGGGAGGGGATTACACGACTATATACGCCCGAAGACGTCGCGCGCTTGAGTGGATCGGTCCGCATAGAGTACACCCTGGCGCGGATGGGCGCGGAGAAATTGTGGAACATGCTCCGGACCGAGCCGTACATACCGGCGCTGGGCGCCTTGACAGGTAACCAGGCTGTGCAACAGGTGCAGGCCGGCCTGAAGGCGATCTATGTGAGCGGCTGGCAAGTGGCCGGGGATGCCAACGCGTCTGGTCAGATGTACCCGGATCAGAGCTTGTACCCCGTGAATAGCGTACCTACCCTGGTGCGTGCCATAAACAACGCATTCACGCGGGCCGACCAGATTCATCACTCCGCTGGCCGCAACGGGATGAACTGGTTCGCCCCGATTGTGGCGGATGCGGAAGCCGGCTTTGGCGGACCGCTGAACGCCTTCGAATTGATGAAATCCATGATCGAGGCCGGCGCCGCCGCGGTGCACTTCGAAGATCAACTCGCCTCCGCCAAGAAGTGCGGACACATGGGCGGCAAGGTGGTCGTGCCCACCTCGGAGTTCGTGCAAAAGCTGGTCGCCGCGCGATTCGCCGCCGATGTGATGGGCGTTCCCACAATCCTGATCGCACGCACCGACGCCAACAGCGCCGGGCTGCTGCTGAACGATATCGACCAGCGTGACAAGCCGTTCCTGACAGGCATGCGGACGCCCGAAGGCTTCTTTGGTTTTCGCGGCGGCATTGAAGCGGCCATAGCCCGCGGCTTGGCCTACGCGCCACACGCCGATATCCTCTGGTGTGAAACGTCGGAGCCGAATCTGGGCGAGGCGCGCCGTTTCGCCGAGGCCGTCCACGCCCGCTATCCCGGCAAGTTACTGGCATACAACTGCTCGCCTTCCTTCCATTGGAAGAAGAAACTCGATGACTGGACCATCGCCAGATTCCAACGGGAACTGGCCGCCATGGGATATAAATTCCAGTTTGTCACTCTCGCCGGTTTTCATGCCCTGAACCTAAGCATGTTCCAGTTAGCGAAGGACTACGCCGCAAACGGCATGCCGGCTTATTCCCGGCTGCAGGAACTGGAGTTTGCGAGCGCCCGCGACGATGGCTATTCCGCTATCAAGCACCAGACTTTCGTGGGTACGGGTTACTTCGACGAAGTCGCGCAGACCATTGCTGGGGGTAAGTCATCCACCACGGCGCTGAAGGGCTCCACCGAAGAAGCGCAGTTCGCTTTTGTCCCAGGCGGCAAGTGCGGCACCGATGAAATGCCCCCCTGCGGCATGGAAGGCCAGTGCTGAGCCGGCTGCCGCTACTTCTTCAGTTCTTCGGCCGGGATGACAGGCAGTAGTACGTGAGACGGGTGCTGCCTGTCATGGTAAACCACCTGGTGCGCGGGAACGAACTTGGTTTCCGTTTCATTGTGGCCGCCCGTATTCAGATTCCGCGAGAACATGGGGAAATACGCCGACGCCACTTCCACCCTCAACCGGTGGCCCGCCGGAACGGTAATCCCCGTGTGCCAGAGGTCGAGTTTATACTCGTAAATCTGGCCGGGCTTCAGCGGTGCCGGCTTGTGTACGCTGTTGCGGAACCGCGCCCGTAGTTTACCGGCTGCCAATGAGAACGTCTTGCCGTCCTTCTCAATCTCAACCAGACTGACGAACCAGTCCGTGTCCGGCGCCGACGAAGACGCGTAAAGGGTCGCCGAAACCGGACCGGCGAAGGTTAACGGCTCGCGTAGCTCTTCCGTTTGATAGACCAGGATGTCTTGGCGTTCGGCCGTGACCTTCTGGTGGTGCCCTTCGGCCTCTTTCTCTTTCTCGTCCTGTGACCTGACCTGTTTGTCCTGCTCCTCGGTAGTCTCGTAGAAATCGGGCGTCGGAGTCGGATTTCCGGGGTCGTACAGATATTTGTCGGGATGCGCGCCCGTAGCTGGCTCCTCGAAAGTCAAGCGCCCGTCGCCTTTCGATGTATTCGCCTTTCCGTCTCCGGAGAAGTACAGCTTGGTGAATTTCGTCGCGGGCAGCGGGTAAGTATCGCCGTGCAGCCACTGGTTGGAACCCATCACGAAGATGCTCACCAGGGGCTCTTTCGTGATTCCATTGTCGATGCCTTTCAGCCAGTAATCGAACCAGCGCAGATAATCGCGCTGCAGATCGATGATGGCTTGCGGACCGAAGTCGTGCTCGCCCAGTTTACGCGCCGCGGTATCTGTGTGCCCCCAGGGGCCGATGGTGAGTTTCTGGTGGGCGTGTCCGTACTCTTTCATTTGCAGGTAGTTCAGCTTGGTACCGATGCCGTCGCCGTCGAACCAGCCTGACTGGTGAAATGCCGGAATATTCACATCTTTCAACTTATCGAGGAAGTCGGCCGGCGCCCACCACTCGTCATCCACGGGATGCTGAATCCACTGGCGCCAGTATGGATTCTCTTTGCCCAGCACGGCTTTGTCCAGATCGATCACCGGCAGCGCGCGCAGCAACTGCCCGTACTTCTTGCCGCCGATTTTGCTGAGAGCCACACCCGACAAATCCCCGGTGGCCTTGGATTCCAGGATGTCCGCCCACCAGATAGCGCCTAAGATGAAAAATGCGCCGTGCTCGTAGGGGATATTGTAGAACGGGTCCGGCGGCGCCACGTTCGGAATGATAGTGACCAGGTGGGGCGGGTGCTGGCTGGCTGCCCACCATTGCACCCATCCGACATAAGAGCCGCCGATCATGCCCGCTTTGCCGTTGGACCAGGGCTGCGCGGCCAGCCACTCGATCGCATCGTAGCCGTCCTTTGCCTCGTTCAGAAACGGCTCCCACACGCCCGCGGATCCGAACCGGCCGCGGCAGTCCTGAATGGCGACCGCATATCCCCGGCGCGCATAATAGCGTCCTTGTATCTCATCCATCTCTTTCTTATAAGGCGTGCGGATCAGAATCACCGGCACTTTGGAATCGGTTTGCGGCAGGTAGAGGTCGGTCGCCAGTTTCACGCCGTCGCGCATGGGAACACTCGCCGCCGCCTGAACTGTAACCTCGAATTTCGGCTGCGAGATTAAAGGGTCGGAGACGGGTTCCTTACGCAGGGATTCATAGCCGTCGCGCACGTAAGCGGCGTGCTGCGATGGCACCTCGGCCAGATACAGCAGGCCTTCCCGATCGGCCCAAAGTGTCAGGTCGATGGCCACTCCCGGGCCCGTGAGAGTGAATATGTAACGGAGCAACGTGAGATCCTTGCCCGCCACCGTGCGCTCCACCTGGTCCTTGAATTCGAGCGCTCCATCCAGGGCCGCGCCTGGCACTAGAATCAGCGGGAACGGCTGTTTGCCGCCCTTCGCGCGGTCGTACAGGCGCACCGACTGGCTCATCAACGCCGGACCATAATTGTCGAAGAGACGCGCCCCGGGCTTCACGTCGAATGTGGTGGTTTTGTCTTTGATCGTGCGGCGGGCGGTGGCGCCCTCGCGGACACACGAAGCCGTGCCCGCCGGAGCGGCGGAAGTCATCTGGGTCCAGAAACCTTCCGCGTCAACGGCGATCGTTGTGGTGACGGTCATACTCTGGCCCGCCATCGCCACAGTCGCCTCATTCTGGTACGCTCCTCCTGGCATCCACTTGGTCTTGAGCGTGCCGACGCGGTCCTCGTTCACGTAAAGGTAGAAAGTGACATCGTCGCCGGGACCTTTCAAGGAAGCGGGCCGGCCCGGAGCGGGGCTGGGCTGCGCCCAAAGCGCCGCCGCGCCAAGCACGAAAGACAATAGGAAACGGAGGAGATATGGTGGCGTCATCGGAATCGGACTCCATCATCGGTTTTATCACACGCTGCGCCCGTCTGCCGAGGGCTTATCATAGTTGGAATGAACCGGGAACAGGCGTTGGAGGTCCTACATGAATTCACGAAATCGGAAAGCTTGCGAAAGCATGCGCTGGCAGTGGAAGCTTGTGTGACCGCGTACGCCCACAAACTAGGCGCGGACGAGGAGCAATGGTCCGTCACGGCCTTATTGCATGATTTCGATTGGGAGATTCACCCCGTGCTTCCGGACCATCCCACCAAGGGCGAGCCCATCCTGGCCGCGCGTGGCGTAAGTGCCGAAATACGTCGCGCCATCCTGTCGCATGCCGATTTCACGGGGGTGCCGCGTGTCTCTCCACTCGAGAAGACGCTCTTCGCCTGCGACGAACTGGCCGGTTTCATCACGGCGGTTTCCTACGTCAAGCCGCATCGCAGCGTGTTCGAAGTGGACGCGCCGTCGGTGCGCCGCAAGATGAAAGACAAGGCCTTCGCGCGCTCCGTCAGCCGCGACGATATTCTCAATGGCGCGCGTGAACTGGGAGTGGAACTCGATGAACATATCGGATTCTGCGTGAAGGCCATGCAGGACCGCGCGGGCGAACTGGGATTGCAGGGAGGCGTCTAAGCGGCCGCCCCGTTCACGCGCCCATATATAGGCTGATTCCCGGCCCCGCCGGCATCGGCATTCTATAGCCAATCAGGCAAAACTGATCCAGCGCGAATAGTACCACCGACTCCATTTTCAGGCCCTCCGCGAAGCGGGACTCTTTCACCCATGGCGACGTGGCGTTTCCGATACCCACCAAGTGCGCGCTATTTGCCGGCCCGAAACCCAGGCCAAGTGGCAGTTCGATCGAAGTGATAGCCGCGTCCAGATTGTTA
This sequence comes from Bryobacteraceae bacterium, assembly GCA_050011755.1. Classification (GTDB taxonomy): domain Bacteria; phylum Acidobacteriota; class Terriglobia; order Bryobacterales; family Bryobacteraceae; genus Bog-159. The sequence goes on from JBEKIM010000016.1 coordinate 4,742, forward strand.
TCGCCCGTGTAGGTGAAGTTCTCGGTCTTGAAGCAGTTAAAATTGGCAGGCGACCATTGCGCCGGCAGATTGACTGCGCGCGTCAACGGAGCGTCGTTCGTATCGGGCGGGTAAAGAACTTCGAACTGCGCACTCGCATAAGTCTGCCGTACGAAACTCATAATCGCCGCGGTAAACTGGCCGATCAGCCCAGGCAAAAAAGCCGATTCATGCGGGTAAGCCGTCGGATCGTTGCTGGGATCGGTGAACACGTGCATCGGCCGTCCGTATTGCGCTTGAAACGCCGACGTCGTGTAAGCATCGTAGAAGGGCATGCCGCCGTTGGCGATCGGCGTCCAATTCCCGTTCGCCGGATCCTCCGGGGGACAAAAATACCACCACTGAACCTCGCCGAATTGCAGATACGGCTGCACGCCTGCCGTGGCCATTACATTTGCCATGTCGAGATAGACTTGCTGCCAGTAAGCCAGACTCGTTGGCGAGAAATTCGACTGCAAAGCCGGTGTATTGACTTGGCAAGCCGTTCCGTCGGGATAACACTGCGCGATGCCGGCTGCCGCCGACGGGTCTCCATTTCCCAATTCCAGACTGAAAGAAACAGTCGGCTGAATATCATAGCTATTGAGTGCTGTACAGAAACTCTGGCTCCAGTCGCGCGCCGCGCGATTGATCCGCGGCATGGCGCTCAAATCCGTAAGCCACACGCCATCCACACCGCCTGCCAGGGTCCCACTGGTCTCGATCTGCAGCGTGGTGCTGCCGCCTACGTCGAACGACAGCGTCAATCCATTGCCGGCGCCGCCCGTCGCGCGCGACGTGATGTTGACTACGCCGGAGTTCGCCTGTGCCCACACCCCCGTAGATCCTTCGTTAATCAGCAGCGCGAAAGCCTGCGCCAAGCTGCCGCTCGTATCGCCAATCAGGTTCACATGCGTGAAGACAGTCGGACCCAGCCATACCTTCGTCGTATCCCCGAACTCTGCCGCGCCCGCAAACGTAATCGTCCCACTGGCGTACGATTGTCCGGCGCATACTAGCTCGTAGAACCACAGCGCTCCCGCATAGTGATTGGCCCTGCCCGCGAAACCCAGCGCTTGGATCTGCCATGCAGTCCGCTCCGGCGCGAGGGCCTGCGAGTTCAGTGTATCCCAGTCGGTCGCCAGCGTCGTTTGGGTGTCCGGCGGAAAAGTGGGAAGCGTGCTGGTAGGGATGGCAATTTCCAGAAAATCGAAGTAGAATGGGGAGCCTGTATTCCCGGTATGCGTGATCGTGACAGTGTGCGGCGTCTCCCCTGCCATAGTTCCCAGGGCCCATCGCACCAGGACATCTTCGCCCGTTAGCGCCACGTTCAACACTTCCGCCGGATTCTGGTCCACCTGTACGGTCAGTGCTGCCGCCGTCGAGATCCTGCGCGTTCCCAGATTCAGGATATGGCTCTGCGGCGACTGATATCTGTAGCTGATGCTGGCGCCCGGCGTAGCAGCGTAACTGATGGAGCCTCCGGAGTAGTTACCGGATTCGCTAGTCCACTGGCCTGTATACGTGATCGCCGCGTCGCTGTCTTCCGCGCGCCAGCTCCCCGGGCCTGCCACCTGGTAATCGCGGTTCGATCCACTCACCGTCCAGCCCGATACGGTCACCGTAAACTCGCTGCGCGCGAAATTTCCTGGCTGCAAATCCGCTGCCCAGGTCCAGCGCATCTTGCGTACGGCGTTCATTGGTACTGGCACAGTGGCCCCGCTAGGGTCCAACCCGCTGATGGAACCGAAGTCCAGGTTGATCTGCCACTGGCTGGGCGATACGCCGCCGCTGAGAAGCTGCCAGCCCGGCTGCCAGCTTTCCGTTGCGAGTCTGGGCGGCGCGCTATAAACGTTCCCATAAACGCCAATCCGGTTGCCGTTCGTACCGGGGTTGCCGCTCACCAGCGTTAATGTGATCGCCGTACCGCTAGCCACGGCTTGCATGGTCTTCGAAAACGTATTAATGCTATTAGCCAGTGCGGCCGCGGCGGATTCCAATGTATCTACGCCGTAAAGTTGATAGGTGTAATGCTCCTCGTCCCAAGCCAGTTCGATATAATCGCCACCGCTGGCCGCGCCTTCGAGCACAAAGGTCGCTGACGCCGGCGTGTAACCGCCCGCCGCCGGCGCCGCATGCGCTGCCAAGGGAATTCTGTAAATCTGTTCGCCCGTTCCCGGATCCGCCCACACGCGGAGATAGGGCCAATCCACGGTTGCATACAACACCGAATCGATAGCCACGCAATGGACCCGGGTTTCCTGGTAAGCCAACTGAAGCCCGCTTACATCGCCGCTTGGCAGATTGCGAAACAGCGGATGCTCGAAGACGTTGTCCCTGTTCCATTCGACGACAGCCCAGTCGCACTGCGCGCGCCAGCAACCCGACACGGTGAAACCGTCCGGACCTGTGGCGCTCAAAGCCGCCACCGCCGACGGCTCATAGAAATAGCATTGTAAATCCTGGTTGGGGGTGAGTATCTGAAGAGATGTCATGCGTTTGGCCCTGCGGGTCACAATCGGAAGATTACTGTCAGGTCCGAGCCCGGGCTGGTTTGCCCTACCCCGGTAATCGCCATGCTGAGCTGCGCCTGCGCCAGCAATGGCAACCCGAATCCATCTACGCTCGCTGAAACGGCCGAGCCGTCCGGGATCGTGAGCGTACAATATGGCGAACCGTTCTGACACAAGTTAATGACAATCGGGCCACCAGCGGGAGCCTGCTTCACCGTTGCGTACACATCTTGTACCGCATGTGCCGCTTCCACGATCACATTGGGCGCCGGGTCGCTGTCCACCGCCAGGAATCCTTGAACCTGGAACGAGTACTGGCCACCGGAAAGAGTTCGCAATCCGGAATTCACCGATTGCGTGAGGTCGATCGCAGCCACCGGGCTGTTGCCTATGGCGTTCGTCACGAAGAATTCCGCGCTGGCCACCTTCGTGTTAGGCAATGCAATCGGATAGCTCCAGTTGCCGCTCAGCGGGCTCCCGAAGAAGTCCATCGGGAAGGGAACCACGGTAACGCCGCTCGATAATTCATATACCGCAATTTGAGCCCCATGGGTCGCCGCCACTGTGCCATGCATGCCGCGCGTCACCTGATATTGTTGCCCACCGTTCGCCGCCGCAGTTACTTCCATCACTTCCGCTTCCACCTGCAGAAATGAACCAACGGTCGCGGTGCCCGCCTCGGCCAGATTCAATACGGTGTCGGCGGCGGCCATCTCGGAAGCTAGCGAATACGGCGTGCTCCCGGCCAGTTCGTCCCAGTAATAGACGGTCAAAGTGCCCGCCGTCACGCTGCTGGTATTTGTCAGTGTCGGGAAAGATACGCCGCTCAATACCAGGGTGCCGCTTTGGAGCGACGATGTGCCCAGTCCAAACACCGGCTGCGGCGGCGCCGCTATGTCACCGGATCCGCCTCCGCCTATCGTCCATCGGGTTAAAGTCGACAACAAGGGTGGGCCCTCCAGGTTGTTCACGTTGGCCCCTCTGCCCTGTATGTGCAACGTTACACCGGTTTCATTGGGTATCTGAAACACGACCGGGCTGGCCTTTCCCATAGCTGCAAAGTGCCACGCCGCCTCGGCTACTACAAACAGGCTGGTGGCATCCGGCCGCACCACCCACGGACGTGTAAGCGTCAGCGTAGTCGCATCGTTCGACAGAATTGTGCTCTCTTGGTCTTGTCCCGTGCCGCTCAGAATCCTCACGACCATGCCGGTATAATTGGCGCCTTCCATTTCCGCTGTGTCGTTGCCAACCGTGTTGCTAGTGGCAATAGTCGCGGCATAAGGAGGCTGCAATTCCGTCCGCCAGTAAAAATTGGCATGATCGAAATTCGGATCGGGTGGCACCCACACCTGCGCCGGCAGTCCGGTATCGGTGAAAGTGCTGCTCAACGTCTGGCTGGATGCGATGCGGCCCAACTGTTGCGGATTCGGCCCACGGTACACATTGAAACTTACCGTGTTCGCGTCGAAGCTCAAACCCGTCAGCGTCACACTGTTTGTGTCGGATCCCGCCGGTATGCTGGCCAGGATCACGAAAGAAAGCATGCTTTCATTTCCGGCCGAATCCACTGCGCTCACCGCATAATACAGCGCCTGGCTGCCCGCCAGTGATCCGCCCGCCCCGATCATGGGGGCCAAACTCACCAAGGGTATCCCTGGCCCGCCTGTAGCGATCGTCGAAGGCACCGCGAAACCCACCGTCAGTTCCTCGTCGATGCCGCCATCGCCTGTGCCGATGGAACTCTCCGCGATCTCGTATTCGGGATCACCGCTCGAATCGATCGCATTGCCCAGCAGCGGACGCGGCACGTTCACTCCGGCGGCCGGCTGCGAACCTGGCCCCGTGCCTCCGGGGATCTGGCCGTTCGTATCTTCGTACCAACCGTCCTGTTCAATCTGCGCCGTGATCGTAGTGATCCTGTAGTTCATGCCTGGAGCGATTTTGGTAATGCGAAAGGGCTGCCGTTCAAAACCTTCTTTAAGGTACGTTACGGTAATAATGTCGCCGGGCCGCAGGCCCAGCGCCTTAACGCTCGTCTCAAAGGTGACATAAGTGTTACCGCCGATCGCTTTGTCCAGGGTGAACTGCGAGATGCGCGCGGCCTGATCGTAATTCGGAATTCCCAGAGCCATCAGCGTGGTCGTGATCGCTTGCCCCGTGAGCTGCACATCGCCTACGTCGACCGTCTGCAAGCTATCTTGCTGATACCCGTTGAACGCATCTTGAAACTCCACCGTCACCAAGTTCGGCGTGTCTGCGATGCTCCGCGACGACACTTGTACGCTCGGCTCTCCGTTTGCCTTGCGCAAAATATTCGCAGTGCCCATCGAGCCGTCGCTAAACTCGTAGGCCGGCCATCCGCCGTTCAGCGGTTCCGTGCTGTTGCTCCACGCCGTCTGAACCGGCTGCTGCAGCGCGATGGAGTTCTCCACTTGTAACTGCAGCAATCCGCCCACGCTGTATGTGAATAGCAACCTCGCCCCGTTCCGGATACCTCGGATCGTATCCGCCGCGTTGCGCCGCCGCTGCAGGCAAACATTGCACTGGAACCGTGCGATCATTATGCTGTTTCCGCTCAGGTCCTGTGCCTGGATCTGTTCATCGCAATACGCCGCCGTTGCCGCGAATGTCGTCAGATCGATGTTTCCAGTCCCCCACCCGCTGCGTTGCAGAATATCCAACACAATCCATGCCGGATTAGCAGTGAACTGCGTACCCTGGTAACTGCCGTCGGGGCCATAAACTGGCAACTGTATCCCATCCGCCAGAACCTGAACGGTGGGTAGCGACTGACCATTGCTGATTTGATTTGGCACAACCACCGACAAATATGCCATGCCGCCGTAAGGATCTCCCGCTGGTTTGCCCGCCGCGTCCAGGAAATTGGGATCGAAGGCGCCGTTCCGCCCGCCGGCGCTGATCACGTTATACCAGCCCGTCGCGGTCATGTTCTGCCCCGCTTGCCCGGCCGGAATCTGAATCTGGTTCACCAGCACCATCTGCACACCCTGGATTGGGCCCATCCCCAGCAGCACTTCCATGTAGGTCAGGTTGCCGTCATTCCGCGAGAATACGATGGGAGGGTAATACCAGGCTGTTCCGTATAACAGGGGCACAAAGTCGTTATAGACCGCGATGTTGTCTTCCACCGCGGCGTACTGCCATCCGCTGCCGTAACTCCGCACTTGAATCGACGACGGCACAAATTCTAATCCGCCAAACCGGGCCGGATCGGAAAACATGCCGCGCGCCTCGCAATCGACGCGCGTGTACGAGCATGAGGTATAGGGCGCGCCCCCCACCATGGCGCCGGCCCCGCCCGTCTGATCGGGCGAATATCCGCATGCATAGAACAAAGAATAAAGCCCGCTCCCGCCCCCACTGACCGCCTCCTGCCGCTGCTGTGGCGTGGACGGAAACAGCCACGGGCACCGCCGTTGGATCCGAACCGGCGGCAGCAGCACGTTCTGCATGTTCATCCAGTTCACTGCCGACAACTGGAACAGCGATTCCGTGCTCTGCTCGGGCGGGTTGACGATCCCCTGGAACAATACCGCCGCATTCGACGTCGCCGCTCCTTCCAGCAGGTTGTAAAACAAAAACGTCACGGTTAACGTGGCGCCCTTCCACCCCACCGATCGCTCCAATTCCGAGAAGTAAGAATCGGCGTTCGCCATCGATAGTGATACGCGCGGAATCGCATCCACTCCCTGATCCGATGATGTCTGCACCGCAAACACGTTGTGCTTCATCACCCGTGGAGCGTATGTGTTGCCGCTGTATGTCACCTGGTGCGTACTCCAGTACTCCGTCTGGCCGTTCTGCAATACGCACTGGAACAGCAGCAGCGGCGTGTCCGTCACCGCCAGCTCTTTCAGATCATAGATACTCAACATTGACAATATCCAGTTCGCAGGAATGGCGGCTTGGCCCAACCGTCGTGATAGTCAGTACGTCATCTCGAAATCGTGCGTTCGGGTACACGCCGCCCGTCTCAGCGGTCTGTTTATAGAGTGAGGCCGCGATCTGCGCTTCCGCCTGCATCCCGAAGACGTCCACAATGCTTCCTGGCGCCAGCGCAATTCCAAAACTGATGGAATCGGCGGTATCTGGCAGTTGCCCCGCGGAAATCAGTCGCGTCCACTGCGGGCTGATGGCTCGCACGTCGGTCTCTGACCCGCGCACCAGCCACAACGCCGTGCTTTGGTTGCTGCGCGCATAAAGGCTCAGACAGTAGTCCAGCGACGCCGGCGCACTGATCGATTGTTGCAGCGTCAAAGTAGCAGTCGTCGGATTACTCACCTGGTAGGCGGCTGTGCCTCCCATAGGGTCCGCGACGCCTGCAGTCAATGCCAGCAGCGTGCTCGCCTGCCAGACCGGCTGGCTCTGCTGCTCGCTCCACGCCAGCAGGTTATCGGTGGGATCCAGGAAAGTGAATGGTGTCAGACGCCCTTCGGCCGCCTGGAATAGCGCTTCCAGCGCGGCCAGTTCCTGGTCGCTCATTTCCTCGAATGACAAATGCCAATCTGTGATGGCCGCCGCCGCGTCCGCCAGCTTTACTTGGTAACCTTGCCGGCTTTGATTCACCACAGTCCGGTTCTCGCGGCGTCGTGTCATCGGAAACTGGCCGGTTGCGCCCGACGATAATTGCGGAAAATAAATCATCTTAGGTTCTGTTCTCGCAGACGGTAACGGTCGTCTTGCCCCGCATCTCGCCGCTAAGCTGGAAAGCGAAAGTATCTTGCGCAAGGCTGCAATTCGGATACACCGTTCCGTCCCACGGGTCCGTGAACTCGAAGCTGCCGAATCTGCCCTGGTTCGATACGAAGAATTGGTCGAGCGCCGTGAGTTCGGCCTCGTCCAGTAGGTCCAGTGGGATGGTCCATCGATGCAGCACTGAAGGATTGTCGCGGAAGCGTTGCTCCGTGCCATCCAGAAACCGGATGGCGTCGGTGTTGAACTGCAGTGTTCTCTTCGCCGGATACTGCATCACGGCGCCGGTTTTTAGCAGGGGAAACATGGCATTAGAGATTGCTTACCACGTCGTTCAGCGAACTCATGTTCAACATCGCCTGCCGGACGGCCTGCGCGATATCGTCGCTGTGATCGAGAAAGGATTGACTATCCATGGCTTGCACTTGCACCGTGATTTGTTGCATTCCGCTCGAACCGCCGCTTGCCGCACGTGGCAATCCGTTGTCGCCCCAAACCACGTCCTGGTTGTTCGTCGTCGACTCCAGGTTCAACGACGGCGGTAGCGAATAAGGTGCAAGGGGACTAGGTTGCTGAGACTGTCCCCCGCCGAATAAACTCGAAAACAGCGATACCAGCGGCATCAGGCTAAGTCCGCCACCCAGTAACCCGCTGGCCGTGCTCAGCACATCGGATACCTCGCCGCCGCTGCTGGAGCTCTTCGTCTGGCTATTCAGCCCAAGGGCGTCGGTGTTGGCCGAAGTCGCCTGCGTCTGCGCATCGATCGATTCCGCGGCTTGCCCCAGCGCGTCTATCAACCCCTGTTCGGTCGAGGAAGACGACCCGCTCGCCGGGTTGCCGGACGCTTGATTGAAAGCGGCAAGCAGCGATTGTTGTGATGCGCTAGCCATTTTTTCCCCTCCCGCCGGCCCGGTTCACTTCGGCGAGTTCGTGTTCCAGGATGAGGAACGCTTCCACCTCGCGTGCCCCTAGTCCGTCGATCCCTCGTTGTCCTAATTTGCGCCGCACCAAATACTCCTCCAGCCATGCCATGCTCTGTGCCGTGATAAATGATTTTGGGCACGCCGTGCTAGCCGCGTTGTTTCTCGCCCACACCACGCGTTCCCGTCTCTCCGGCGGTCCCGGCATCCATCCGCACCTGCGCTTCATTTCCAGGCCGGCGCGACGGCAAGTACCGCACTCCCAACCGGCCTGGTTGGACAATTGAAAATGAAGTGCGGCGATTAGTTTTTTCTTTCGGCCTCTGAAAGACCGCACTGTCGCTTCACCGCGGCCAACGCTTCCCGGAATAGTTCTTCAGGCCCGCTCGCCGCGAGTGACTCTGGAGTTGCCGCTTGCCCATCCAACTCGAGACCTGTCACTTCCAGCAGACCCCACATCAGGTAGATGCGGTCGATCTCCGACGCCAGCAGCGCGGCTTCCATCTTTTCGTTGGGTGTATCGCCGGCCTCGGCGAATTCCTTCCGCCCCGCCAATTCCCGGATACGGCGGGTCAGTTCCACCCGGCGCCCAAATGAAATCTTGGCGACAGTGTATCTTACCCCCGCCGCCGCTAAAGAACTAACCGTTTCCGAGCTCGTATATTCCATCATCCGCCTCAGCTATTGAGAACTGGACAGCCGGCTTTTAGCCGGCCCTGGACTTTGGCCCTTCTCGTGACTACTAGCCGCAGCCCCTGGCGCACGCTTCAGCGTGCTGCGGCGGACTTCAGTCCGCCGTAAGCCGGCCGTAAGCCGGCTTTTAGCCGGCCTTTCGACTACCCGAATGCCACCACGATCTCGTTGTCCGCCGTCCCCTGTGCCTTCGACCCCTGGAATTTCCATTGCAGCCGGTTATCGCCGTCGTCGAACTCCGGCACTACCGGCACCACGCTCATCATGTAGACGCCCATCACTTGACCGGTCTGCTGACCCAGTTGAAACATCAAGCTGACCGGCGACTGGCGCCGCGCCGCCTGGTACAGTCCCTGCGTGGCCGCGTCGTCCAGTTCGTAAAGGCTGAACGCCGCTGTCACTGACCGCGGCCCGGGCGCGATGGCCAGCGGCAGGTTGCTCCCGAACTCCTTCGACCGCATATCCAGGCTGTTGTCTAATTGAAACGTCCCGCTCGTAATCGTGTAGAACTGCCCCGGCGTACTGCCCAGCCACGCCTCGCCCATGTTACCCGGCACGATCGCGTAGTCGAACGCTCCCAGGGCAGGCTCTAGGGGAAAGCTACTCATGCCTCCCATCCCCGCCTCGAAACTGGCATTGTCAAGCAGGTCTTGCGCCATACCTTCGAACTCGAACGTATGAAAATCGCCGTTCACCTTGATCGTCATCTGGTCGACCGCGGCGCCGCACAGGATTCGTTGCAGCGCGGTGTCCGGATCCCAGTAGTCGAACATACTGACACTGGGCAATTCCGTCGCCGGAAAATAGGAGACACTCGGCGCGATCTCCGCACCCGCCGCCGGCGCGCTGGAGAAAGGCGCGTTTACCTGCACGGCCGTCTCGCTCACGATAGCCGTGACAAACCGCATCTCGCCGTTGCACGAAACGCCTTGGCCCACAACCATCCCGTGCGGTGCCGCGAAGACCACCGTACTTGCGCTCGCGCCCGCTGCCGCCGCCCCTCCCCCGTACATCGTCGGCGCGGCGCCCATGCTCGCCTGAAAGAGTGGACCGTACGATGGCCCCGCATTCTGTCCCGCCCAACTCGTCATGTAAGTGGTCAGGTCGAAGCGCGTCGTGCGCCGTAAACCCGCCGGTATTCCTACGAAGGTCCGGCTGCCCGTCTTGTCCCGCCGGTCGGCCTTTTCTAACTGGTTCTTTGCCGTCAGCTTTACCGCCGGAAATCGGTTCCCGGCCGTGATCGCCGGCGTCTGTCCGTAGCTGCTCTCGAGCCCTGTGTAGAAACGGTTCGCATTGGATGAAATATACGATGACATAAGGCTTAGTCGCTCACTCCCACCTCGAAGGTGACCTTTCCGGCTTGAATAAAGTTCTGACCGCCGTTCTTCACTGGCCCAATAACGGCTTCATAACACCCCGCGTAGTACATCCCTTCGCCCCAATCGCCACGGTTTTGGTCCAGCACCTGCGTCACGGCATCCACGTACATCTGAACTTGTTGCTCGATTCCGCCCAGCCGGTCCTGTGAAACTCGCACTTCCACCGCCATCCCCGCTTTGCCCGAGAAGTTCCTGAACTTCTCCTTAAGCTGGTTAACGATCTTCTCGCAGTACACGCTGACCGTCGGATATTGCACGTCGGTACTGCGTTCCGCCAACTCGATCGAAACGTTTTGCGCCAGAAGCTGACTCTCTCCGACCGGCGCCAGGATGGCGTTCGCCGCCTGCGCCAGCGTCGCCACGGAGGCGTTCAAACCTTCCGGCGCGCTAAGAAGCGTCACCACCCGGGCGGTTACTGTGCTCCCAACCCATGCCATTCTCTAACCCCTCTGCATCAATCTCGGTAGCGCCATTAGATAGCTAGGTCCCTGCCCGTTTCCCGGCGATCGCCCCCCGGTGGTTACCGGACCTGTCTGTACCCATACCTGATCCAGCGCCAGTCCCAGCGGATTCTGTAACGCCATCGCCGACGGCGATAGCCCCACGTAGACATTCCATGCCGCCGCATTCGTGGGTTGCTCGACGGGCTGGACTACCAGCGCGTTTCCCGCCGCCACCGTCAGCGTGCTCGGATTGCTGGCTTGGCTTTCTTGCCCCTCCGCGTTCAGCCACGATACGCTCGCACAGTAGGTTGCGGCCTCTTCACCCCCTGCAATCGAAGTGAGTTGCGGCGCGGCCGCCTGCGCAATCGGATTCGTAGCGATGCCCAGTCCGGTCTGAATCAGCTTCTCCATGGCCCACTTCGCGAGTTGCTGGAATTGGTCGCGCTTACCCTTATACCTGTCGTTCAATTGATTGAAATAAGCATCCTGATAGGCCAGCGCCAGCGTCTGGAACACGTGCCAGAATTGCAGCGCCGGCGTCACCACAATATTGTTCAACTGCGGGTTCGGTTGCAGCCGGAACCGCCACCCGCACGCGTGGCTCCGCTCGATGAGCGTGGTCAGTTCGATCCCCAATTGTTCGAGCGCCAGGGCAAGCTTCGTGCCGAGATCGATGTTCTCGGTCTGCGCTGTACCCAGAACGGAACTGTCCTGTGCCGCCAGATCCTGGATGGTCGATACGCCGTCTATGAATAGCGCCATCGATGCCGCCGCCTAGTCCTTACCCGCCTGCGCTCCGCTCTTGAGCCGCCGCAGTTCATTCGGCGAAATTACGGCAAACTGCATGCGCGATGCCGCCGCCAGTTGCTCCGCTTGCCGCTTGCCCTCTACTTTTTGCTCTTGAAACTCCCGCGCCTCATCGGCAGTCGCCAGGCGCGCGCTGCCTTCTACAACCATCCGTGCCGCGATCCGCCGCGGAACTTCGGTGCGCACTCCTTCTCGTCCGCCATCCGGAGTTTCCAGGCTGACCAGCACGATCGCCGGATCTTTGAGGCTTTCCTCCATCGTCCGAATCTTCTTGTAATAGACTTGTAAATCCATCCCTGTTCACCCTTGTGGGGCCGGCCCTCCCGGCCCCCTCTGCGATTCGTCTCGCGCCTGCGTTCCGCACTTCCCCGCTCGCTACGAGTTCACCTGTACGCCGAAGTTGTTCCGGATTACCGCGCACCCGTACAGTACGTCCACCGTGAATTGCTGCGCCAATGTGTTCGGCTGGTAGCTCATCACCACTCGCATGCCGAAGTTGCCCATTTCCGCGTAGTGCGCCACGGCGCCCGTTCCGTACAGAGGCTGCGGCAGCCGTCGTATCACCAGGCCGATCGCCGGTTTCGTGAACGCCAGGTTATGCGTTGTCAGCGGTGAACTGCCCGTATGCGCCACATACTGCGACCGCATCACGAAGAAGTCCTTGATCTTTCCCACTGCTCCGTCGATCAAGGCCCGCAAACCCGCCTCGCCTGCTGTCTGGAATTCGCTGAATCGGTCGATTTGCCTGAGTGCCGAGTAGGTTGCGGCATCCACCACCATGTACTTCGGCTCCGACGGCGGAACCTTGGCCGAGAACAGTGCGCTCTCCGCCTGATCGATCACCGCTTCCACCAGCGGCGTCCCCGGTGTACCCACCGGCGTGTTTGCCGTCAACCCGGCAAACAGGTTCAGCAGGCTCGTCTCGATGCTCTCCGCGATCGCCACCACCGCCGGTTGCATGTAGACCTGGAGTAAGTCCGGAACCGCCAGCACCTTGGTCACGTCCGGAATCTGGAACGTCGCCTCCGCGTGTGTGTTCAAGACAATCTGCGCATTCCCCAGATTCGGATTCTGCGGCTGCACTTGCCCGCCTTCCGCGATGTTGTTGGCTACCAGCACCGGAGGAATCGGGATGTTCACCGTATCCCCGGCCTGCGCCAGGACCGGTTCATAGTCGCGGTTCACCAGGTTACCCATCACCAGGTTCCCGACCAGCGCGGGCAAAGCGTCTGCCGCTACCAGCTTTACGATCGCGCTGGCCACGTTAGCTGAAGTAATTGTCGCCATTTCTTGCCTCTCTCGATTGAAATCAGGCATCCCTGCCTGTCGTTGCCTTTGCTTTACTGCGTAGAATTGCGTGGCGCACGCTTTAGCGTGCCGGCGGGACTTTCAAGTCCCGCCCAACAGTTGTCAAAACTAGATGCCGCGTAAGTTTTGCGAAGCTACCCGTAGAATCTCTTTCCGCACCCGTTCCATCTCTTCCGCGCTCATGCCCGGCCGTATCCGGTCTATATCCACGCTCTCCATGCCTTCCCGTGGCGCCTTGTGTGCCGCCGTGATCCCCGACCCTCCGGATATCCTCGCCGGTAGAAACTCCGGATTCTCACTGACAAAGTTGGTCAGGTATTCCTTCAGCCCCACTTCGCCATCTTCGCCGTGGGCCAGCAGCCGCCCGTCCTCCGTACGATACACACCCTCGTGTACCGCCCGGTAAGCCAGATCCACTTTGGCCACGCCCAGGCGTTGCAGCTCCGCCCGTATGGCCGCGCTCCTCTCGGCTTGTTCCGCCGCCTGCCGGCTCCGCTTGCTCTCTTCTTCTACCTCGTTCAGCCGCCGCTCCAGTTGTTCCCGGCGCTTGCGCTCCTCCACAAGTTCCGTCTTGTAGGCCGGCTCGCTCTTCGCCTGCTGCTCCTGCAAAAACTCCTGTATGGCCTGCTTCACGATCGCTTGCACGTCTGTGTCTTCCATAACGCCCCTTCTCCCCGAGCTGCGATTCAGCTCTGCGCCTCGATCTCTTCCGCAATCTGCGTCTTGATCTCCTGCCGCACGTCCGAAAGAAACTTGAACGCCAGCTTCTTGAAGACCTGCTTCTTCAACGTCTCCGATTGGATTCCCAGGCTTAGTAGCTTCTGCGCGTCGTCCAGTTCATTGCTGAAATCCGCGATGTCGAACTCATCCAGCCCCGAAACATCGATCGCGATGTTGTCCTGGCGCGCCGTCGCAATAGCTCGCAGAATCTGTTTCATGCTTTGCTTCACCGCGTCGCCGTATGCCCGCAGCACTTCCTGCGTAATGCTGAAATCCCGCTGCTTGCTGGCGCCCGATTGGTGCTGCCCGGAAGATTCCGACCCCGCCGCGTGCGTGATCAGGTAGCACACCCTGTATATCTCGTCCTTGAGCTGAATCAGATTATCGGCCGCGATTTGGTATACCTTTCCCTCCGGCTCGGCCCACCCGAATCGGTCCCCCGGCGCCAGTTGGATGAAGTACGATTCCCCCACAATCTGGTTCCACTCCCGCTCGGAATAGATCACCGGCGATGCAAACAGCCCCATCGTCAGCGCCCAGGAAAGCGCATTCGATTTGTTAAAGTGTTCTAACTGCAGGAGCGCCGACTTGTTCATGAGCCATAGCCCCTCTGTCACTCGCAATTCGAAGATCGGTACGCGGCTCTGGCCCGCTAGTCCATGCAGCCCCTCGTCTACCAGTCGGATTTCCTGGTTCTTCAGTTGCTGGTACACTTGATAGCTCTGCCGGTCGTAATAGATCCACCGGTTCTCTCGCGCCCATTCGCTTTCCGTTACCTTCGACTTACGCAGCGACGATGTCCGGATCACCGCCCATTCCAGCCCTCCGTGATCGTCATAGCTCCAGTTGATGACTTCTTCCGGCGAGTAGTCCACCAGGTATGCCCGCGACCGCCCCACGGCGTCTTCTTCCGCCCGGTTACTGACTGAAACCGCCGGCCGCGGAAAATCCACCACGATATAGCTGCGGCCCTGCACCAGCGTTTGCACGATCCGCTGCCGGAAGAACTCTGCGATAGATGTCCCCTTCAGGTCGCAGTCCTCTGCAAATGCGTTGTAAAAACCTTTGGCCGCCTCGTTGCTGCCATCGAAAATCAGTGCCGCTTCGCGCCGCATCAGTGTGGCGGCGTACCAGTCCACAATCGAGCCGATATAGTTCTCATAGAACACTCGGCTCAACCGTTCCGCGAAAATCTCGTGCGGCTCTTTATGACGCCGGACTAAGTACTCAAATGCGTTCTCCCGCATCTGTTCGCCGCCGGCGTAAAGATCCCGGTACTTCTTCCACATCGCCTTCTTGGCGGTGTATTCAGGGTGCTCCCGGTCGATGTTTACCATCTGCTCCTCAGATCAGCCGCTCCCGGCGCTCGCCGATCCCCGGTTGTGGCCTGCATTCCTGCCATAACAGGTAACCCAGCGCGTCCGACAGGTGCGTCCGCCGGCGATCCTTCTCTTTGTCGATTGCGTTGCTATCCGCCTGGTATGTCACCTGCTCGAAATCCTTGATCAACTCCTTGCACGCCGGGTCCACCCGCAGTCGTGCCTCTCCGCTAGCCGAGCGTAGCTTTGCGTTCGTCAGCATGATCCGTTCCCGCACGCTCGGATTTGTCTTCGGCACTTTGTATGTCACTCGGGCGCCGTAGTTCATCCTGAAATAATCGCGTACGATCTGGTAATCCGAGTGTCCGGTACTGTGCTGGCTGTTCCCCGACGCGTCCCCGTAAATCACCACCCCCGCCGCATGGCTGGGAAAGCGTTCTTCGAATCTCTCGCACGCTTCCTGTGTGCTGGCGTGCCGGATGACGATTTCCGCCAGTACACATACCGTTCCGCCCTCGATCTGAATTACAACCGATGACATCGGGTCGACGTTGAAATCGAGCGCCCACAACAGCGGTAGGCTGGGGTCGATCGTCAACCGGGTCACGTGCTCGTCGCGGCGGAATGCGCTGTATACCAGACCCCCTTGCAAGCTTAGGTACTGGCCCAGCGCTTCCTGCTGATAGAATGTGTCGTCGTAGCTCCTCTTCAGCCGCTCGTAGAAATCCGGTACCTTCTCCAGCAGATAACTGTTCTCATGCGGTTTAGCGATAACCGCGCTGTATCCTGCCACTGGATCCGCGATGAACTTCTGGTACACCCAGTCATACCCTTTTGGCGTCCACGCCGCGAACCCACACAGTCTTTTCGCGCGCGGGTCTCGCAGCCGCCCCTCCAGCCGTAGCCATGCACCCTCCGGAGAATAAGTCAGCTCGTCAAGCCCGAACCATGCCAGGTTAGTGCCCCGCAGCCGCTCAAAGTCGTCTACCGGCCGGAAAATGATTCGCGACCCGCTCTCTGGTATCGTGAGCATGTTCTCGGCCTTGTTGTATTGGTACGGAATCTCTTCTTCTTCCAACAGCGAGAACAGCGCCGCCTGCGTGGCATCCCGCAACATCGGATATGTCGGCGCGCCGAGTAGCCCCAGCCCGCCGCGGTTTACGTACGACAGGCAGACCGCCTCAAAACACAATGCTTGGCTCTTACCCGATGCCACGGGTCCCGAGAAGCCCTTAAATCGCGACCTGCAATCGTGAAAGGCCTGTTGTGAAGGAAGCGGAGCGTATTCAAATAACCGATGAAAAGGCCACTCGTGTCCGTTTCTAAGCATCTCACCCCGGCTTCGCGCAAGCCTGTTCCCGATTTGAGACTAACATCCGCCTCGCCATGATTAGACAGCGCTGCCAGCTAACTAATAGATTCGTAACGTGAGGATTAACTTTCTCGCCGTGTGACCGGCGCGGCGGACGAGTCTCTCTCCCTACGCTCCAAGGCTGCGAGTGTGAGGCGCCGGCGACGCCGCGACCTGGTTTATGCACCGCAGGTACAAAATAGCCAACATTCCATAGATAATCCCCGAATATAGTGATAAACAGGACCTTTGTCGGCATAAAAGATCGTAACAGACCCGTTTACCCTTGACTATAAATCTTGGCCTGCATAGAGTGATGCCATGCTGCGCAGCAATGTCTTTCGGCGGCGCCCGTTGCGGCGTACGCCTGCCTGGCGGCCATCTGCTTCATGGCCGCTCCGGCCCTATCGCAAGATCGGGATCAGCCCCATCGGCCCCGCCGGTGAAGCTGTAGAGCACTGTCCCGCTGCCACAGGGACAGGGCTGGTGGCGGCCGTGCGATGACTATGACGCGCATGGCCTCTCCAGAGAAAAGCGCCGCGCCGGCGGACTGAAGAAGTCCGCCGCTGCACGCTAAAGCGCGCGCCACGGGTCTGGTTAGGGCTGCAAGCGATATTCGCGAACCAGTTTGAAAGTCCTGGACCAGCGCGTCTTGGTGAAGAAGTGGGTGGCCACGTCCACCAGGTGATCGATTCCGATGTTCCCGTTAATCAAGTCTTCCGTAGGGGCGTCGAAGGACCAGTAGATCAGAAACGGCGTTCCTACGATGTTCTCGCGGGGGACCAGGCCCCAAAACCGGCTGTCGTCCGAGTTATCGCGATTATCACCCAGGGCGAGGATAGAGCCCGGCGGCACGACCAATTCGCCGTTTAGCACGTCATTTCGGATCATGTCGGCGGCTTGCGGCCGCAGTTGCTCGATGGACGCGTAGGATGGGAAGTTGTCGCGGTAGGCATCCATGCTGCCGTCAACGTGGATCGCGTACGGCTCGTTGAGGGACTTGCCGTTCAGGATCAGTTGTTTGTTTACGAAGTGGATACGATCGCCGGGAATGCCAATGGCGCGCTTCACGAAGTTTTGCTTGATGTCCAAGGGATAGCGGAAGACGATCACATCGCCCCGGCGCACGTCGGTATACGGCAACAGATGGCGGCTGATTGCATCGGGGGGCGCATAGGCAATTTTGTCCACCAGCACGTGATCTCCTATGAGCAGGGTGGCTTCCATCGAGCCGCTGGGGATGACGAAAGCCTGCAATAGAGTCGTGGTACCGAAGAGCAGCAGAATGATGGTCACGGTCCATTCCGAGATGAAGGTGCGATGCACGTCGGCGGATATCTTGCGCATGCGGTTTATGGCGGTGGGCTTCACGGTTCCGATTATACAGCCACGGCGGGTTCTGGAGAACCCGCGCAGGACTGGAGTCCTGCCCCACATCATCGGATGAAGACCAGGTAGATCGTCATGGCGATTCCGGTCACGGCGAGGATCAGGGCGATGACCACCGCCATGGTGACCGGCCGGTCTACCACTTCGGTGCCGCGTTTTACGGCGCTGACGAAGCGGATGTGCTGGAACGCGGAGAACAGGTTAACGGCAACGCCGATGAGGATCAGGGCAGTCCCCACCCAGAGTGTGAATCTGGCGGAATGCAGACTCAGCGGGTGCTGGCTGAATTCGATTTCACGCAAGAACAGGCCGAAGCGCGCCACCACGAAGCCGAAGCCCATCAACGAAAGGCCGGTCCGGATCCAGGCGAGGAAGGTACGCTCGGCGGCCAGGTAGACACGCGGGTCCTGGGAATCGGCAGAAGGCATGTAGCTTAGTCCAGGGGGCCGGCGGGCAGCCCGCGCAGGGAACCCTCGGCGAGGTCGATCCAGTAATTGCCGCGCAGATTGCGCACGAAGACGGCGGTGGAGGCGCGAAACCGGCGCCGCCCGGGGAATTCGCTCCAGCGGCGGTCCGCCAGGGCGAGCAGCGGATCGACCTGATGAGCGGCGATCTCCTGGGCCAGAGTCACGTGCGGGTGATAAGCAAACGGCTCCGCGAAAGAGAGGGCGCCGCGATTCAAACTGCGATGCATCTCACGTAATTCGCGGTTGCCATCCTCGACGGCGATGTAGATGACGTCGGTGGCAGCGAACTTCTCAATCCGTCCCAGACCGATCTCAAAAGGCGCGAAGCCGGCCACGATTTGCCGCGCCTCTTCGATGGCGGCGTCGGGCGCCACGGGCAAAGGCCGCGGCGGGAGCACGCTGACATGCGCGTGGGGACTGCAGCCGGGCACCATTTCGAGGCGCAGATCGTCCAGAAAAGCTCCGAGCGGGTGCGGGAGGTAGATCACCAGGGCGTAGAGGCTCTGCGGAGACGTGCCGTCTGATTCTGAACCCATCGTGTGCGGCTGCACTGTAGATTATGCCACAGGCGCGAGTACCGGGGTCACGGGCCCCCGAACAGGGTACGCGTTTTCCTGCTAATCTCTAGTTGGAAATGTCCGAAATAGAGAGCCCAAATCCCCTATTGAATCTGTGTTTTAGAATACCCTTCGATCGCATTCGGGCGGAGCACGTGCAACCGGCGATCGGAGAGCTTCTGAGGGATGCGCGTGGACGCATCGACGCGCTGGCGGCAGACCCGGAGCCGCGCACCTTCGACAACACCTTAACGTTGCTGGATGCGATCACGGAGCCGCTGGATGAGGCTATGGCGGTGGTGCGCCATCTGGAGTCCGTGGCGACGTATGCGGAGCTGCGCGAAGCGTACAATGCGGTGCAGCCGGAGGTGAGCGCGTTCTATTCGGGAATTCCGCTGCATGCGGGACTATGGCGCGCCATCCGATCGTTCGCCGAAACGGACGAGGCGCGCGCGGCGAAGGGCACACGGCGCCGTTTTCTGACCAAGACCCTCGACAATTTCCGGCGGCACGGGGCGGATCTCGATGCGGAGGGCAAGGCGCGCCTGGAGGCAATCGACATCGAACTGGCCACCGTTACCACGAAGTTCTCGCAGAACGTACTGGATGCGACCAATGCGTTCGAACTGGTGATTGCGGATGAAGGCGGGCTGGCCGGATTGCCGCCGTCGGCGGTGGCCGCGGCGCGCGCCAGCGCGGTACAGAAGGGTCTGGCAGGATGGCGATTCACCTTGCAAGCGCCCAGCTATACGCCGGTGATGATGTACCTGGACGATGCGGGCATACGGCAGAAGATGTATCGCGCCTACGCAGTGCGCGCCAGCCGGGGCGATTACGACAACCGCGGGCTGCTGAGCCGCATTCTGGAACTACGCCGGGCGAAAGCGGAACTGCTCGGTTTCCGCAACTTCGCCGACCTGGTGCTGCACGATCGCATGGCACACACAGGTGAGCGAGCAGAGGAGTTTCTGCAAGACCTGAAGGGCAAGACCGAGGCGCCGTTCGCGCGCGAGAACCGCGATCTGCTGGAATTCCGGCGCGGGCTGGAGGGTCCGGACGCGCCGGAGCTACAGCCCTGGGACGTGGCTTATTACGCGGAGAAACAACGGGCCGCGCTTTACGATTTCGACGAAGAGCAACTGCGTCCGTATTTCCCGCTGGATCGCGTCGTGGACGGACTCTTCGAGACGGTGCGCAGGCTTTATGGCATCCGCGTGAGCGAGGAGCCGGGCGTACCGGTGTGGGATGCGCAGGCGCGCTATTACGCGGTACACGACTGGGACGGCACTTTCATCGGCGGGTTCTATGCGGACTGGTATCCGCGGGAGAACAAACGCGGCGGGGCGTGGATGGACGCCCTGATCACGGGATATCCGGCGGCGGATGGTTTCAAGCCGCATTTAGGGTTGATCTGCGGGAACCTGACGCCGCCGCTGGCGGACCGGCCGGCGCTGCTGACGCACTACGAGGTGACGACCATCTTCCACGAATTCGGGCACCTGCTGCATCATCTATTGAGCCGGGTGGAGGTGCGCAGTCTGGCGGGCACCAGCGTGGCGTGGGATTTCGTGGAACTGCCCTCGCAGATCATGGAGAACTGGACTTGGGAGCGGGAACCGCTGGACCTGTTCGCACGCCACTACCAGACGGGCGAGCCGATTCCGGACGGGCTGTTCCAGAAGATGCTGAGAGCGCGCAATTTCCGGAGCGCGAATACGCAAATGCGGCAGTTGGGGTTCGGGTTCGTGGACCTGGCGCTGCACATCGACTACGATCCCGCGCGGGATGGCGATGTGATCGAGTACACGCGCGGAATCCTGCAGCAGTATTCGCCGGCGCCTCTGCCCGCGGACCACGCCATGGTGGCGGCATTCACGCACCTTTTCGCCAGCCCCGTCGGGTACGGCGCCGGATATTATTCCTACAAGTGGTCGGAGGTGCTCGATGCGGATGCCTTCACGCGCTTTCGCACGAACGGGATCTTCAGCCCGGAGACGGGGGCGGAGTTTCGCGACACGATCCTGTCGCGCGGCGACAGCGAGGATCCGGCCGAACTGTACCGCAAGTTTATGGGCCGGGACCCTGACCCGAACGCTTTGTTGATGCGGTCGGGGCTGCTGACATCGGCTTGAACTGTGAGCCGGACTTAAAAGTCCCGCCGGCACGCTGAAGCGTGCGCCACCCGCTGCCTGGACCAATGCGAGGAATCGTGATGTTAGATATCGAGAATGCGCCGCATGAAGCCTGGCCACTCACTTCTATCGGAGAGCCGTCACCGGAATGGTGAACGCGACCGTGTTCACGATTCCCTGCCGTTGAAACTGGATCCATACGCGATAGACCGCTTCGCGCGGAAAGAAGATATTGAACTGCATATCCGGCCCGCCGTCCGCAATAAATGGATGATCGTGAATCGTGTCCACCAGGTCGCCGCTCACCGCGAGTAAGTGCGCCCACGCGCCGATGTATGGCTGCAAACCCTCCGCGGGAGTCAGGTGTACGAACATCATCGTCTTCTTACCGGCGATCGGCTGCTGCGGATCCAGTTTCAACTCGGCGACCAGATTCTCGCCATGTTGCGGCGCAAGATCCGGCGCGAGCCGTGGAATGCCGGCTTCAAGCGGCGCCGTGTATCCCGCCGTGGTGAGGGTCTTGGGCACGAGTTGCGGCGTGCCTCCGGTAGGATAGAAATCCGCCAGCAGGCGGTAAGTGCCCGGCTTGGGCAGCGTAGTATCCAGGCGGAAAACGCCGTCAGCGCCCAGTTGCGGGTGCACATGCGCGAAGTATTTGAGGTCCTGGCCGACGATGAACAGATGAAATAGTTTCTCGTGGACGATTTCAAACTGCTTCACCGGCGCGCCCGTCCGCGGGTCGGCGACGCGAAATTCAAGCTGCATCGGCCGCGCACTCGGGACCCGCGGCGGACTAACCCGCAGATCCATCGGATACTCGACGGGTTCCGGTAAATTCGCCACTAGCGCCATCCCGCAGCGTGGGCATTTTCCGGGCAATGGAGACCTGACGTCGCGATCCATCGGGCAGGTGAACTCGACGGCCTGCTGCGCGCAGAGCACCGCCGCCAGCAACAAGCCGCCCAGCAACCGGTGCACGTCAACCCTCCGGCTCAAAGGGCCAGACCGCCGTGGTCGTGTAGCCGCCGTCCACCGCGACGATCTGTCCGGTGATGTAATCCGCCCCGCGGCCCGCCAGAAAAACGGCCAGCGGCGCGATATCGCCGGGTGCGCCCAGCCGCGGATTGGCCTGCGCGCCCTTCAGCCATTCGCGCATCGGCGCCGACTCCGCCGATTCCCACATCTGGCGGTTGAGGTCGGTGACGATAAAACCCGGCGCGATGCAATTCACCTGGATATTATGGCGCCCCCACTCGGCAGCCAGCGCCTTGGTCAGTTGGCCGATGGCGCCCTTCGTCATCGCGTAAATCGAAAGGTACGGCAGGCCCAGCAGCGACATCAGGCTGCCGATCATAATGATCTTGCCGCCCGCGCCGCGCGCGATCATGCGCGCGCCGATCTTCTGCGTCAGTTCCACGATGCCGTGCAGGTTGGTACGCATGACGTGCTCATATTCCGCCTGCGTGTATGAAGAAAAACTCTTGCGAATATTCGTGCCGGCCACGTTCACCAGGATGTCCGGCGTGCCGACAGCGTTAAGGGCGGCGCGAATGGATTCGGAATCGGCCAGATCCAGGCGCTGCGCGACGGCCTCGAAACCCGCGGCTGTCAGATCCTCCACGTGCGCCTGCAGTCGATCGACGGATCGCGCCGCCAGGATCGTGCGTGCGCCGGCCTCCGCCAGGTGCTGCGCGATGGCGAGGCCGATGCCGCGGCTGGCGCCCGCGACCAGGGCAGTTTTACCGGAAAGCGGGAAGGAGTCCATAAGTTCACCGGAACAGGCCAAAGATGTGTTCCGAACCTGCATAGCTCCACGCCGACATCCAGCGCCCCAGGTCCGAAACCGAGACGGCCACAATCAGCAGCAGGAATCCGGCGCGCGCCAGTTCGTTATAGACCGCCATCGGAATGCGCGCGGCCAGTAGCAGCTTGGAACCGTCCAGCGGCGGCACGGGTAGCATGTTGAAGATGGCGAGATACAGGCTCAGAGTCACACCGTGCGCCGCAAACTGCCCGAGCGCGGGAGCCGAGCCGGCGGTGGCGCGGGCTACCGCGGCCAGGATCACAGCGAACACCACATTGCTGGCGGGTCCGGCCAGCGCCACCAGCGCCAGCCCGTTCAATCCACCGCGCAGCTTCGCCGGGTTGCTGTAGACCGGCTTGCCCCAGCCCAACAATCCGCCGCCGAACAGCGAAGTAAGCGCCGGCAGGATCGTAGTGCCCAACCAATCCACATGCGCCAGAGGATTCAGGGTGAGCCGGCCCTGCAGGCGCGGCGTATCGTCGCCCAGCCGCGTGGCTACCCAGGCGTGCGCGAATTCGTGCGGCGTGGTCAGCAGCCACAGCAGGGCTACGTTGAGAAACGCGGTGACAAAATCCAGGTGCATGGGGCTTTAGCGGCGCCGTACGATCAAGGCCCACAGAATGAGCAGAACTACGACCGCCAGGACCGCAATGACAATAGACAAGCCGATACCTTCTATTGTATGCGCATCGCGGGGATGGAAACGGTCCACCCGGGGCGCGGCATCACGGCGCATGCCGGTCCTATCCGGTGGCAGTGGGAGAAAGCCGTAGTACACCGTACGTTCGCGCCTGTGCCGGCGCGAAGCATCTCGGAGGCGAAGACAATCGCGGCCATGGCGGAGACCCACTATCTGCCGGCGGCGCCGCATAACTGCGGAGGCCCGGTGTTGCACGCGGCGTCGCCGCACCTGGCCGCCAATGTGACCAATCTCCGTACCCTCGAGAGATGCGGAAAGGAGGGTCGCGAGCGAAGGGAAAGAGATAAGAACGCCTTCTCTCCGATGACTTCTATCTCGGCCATTCAGCCTTTACCTGTAACCGCAAGACCCTTCCATTCGCCAAGACAGTGTGGTTTCCAAATTCCTCGTCTACACGCTCGCCTTACTCAGTCTGACCGCCGTGTCCTCCTACGCGCAGGCGCCCAAGCCGGCCCGGCCTTCGCCGAACGGCGGCACCGTTACCGGTACCGTAAAGGATGCTACAGGGGCCGTAATCCCGGGCGCTACAGTGACGCTCACGGGTGAAGATGGCACGACGCTGCAATCCCAGACCGGGCAGGATGGTGTCTATACTTTCCGCGCGGTGGCTCCCGGCACTTATTCTGTGGCGGCGACCTTTAAAGGGCTGGACCAGACCGGCGGCGTAGCGGTCCTGGTGAGTACAGGGCAAGTGGCGCGCGGCGACGTTGCCATGAAGATCGCGGAAGTGAAACAGACCGTCACGGTGAGTGAGGAGAATAACACCCAGTTGAGCGTCCAATCTTCGCAGAACGCGGACGCCCTGGTCATTAAAGGCGCCGATCTACAGGCGCTGCCGGACGATCCCGACGATCTCCAGCAGGATTTGCAGGCGCTGGCGGGACCTTCCGCCGGACCCAACGGCGGTGAGATTTTTATCGATGGATTTTCGAGCGGCCGGCTGCCGCCGAAAGAATCGATCCGCGAGATTCGCATCAACCAGAATCCCTTCTCCGGCGAATTCGACAAGCTGGGGTTCGGCCGCATCGAGATCTTTACCAAGCCGGGTTCCGACAAGTTTCACGGCACGGCCTCTTACGATATCAGCGACGGCGTCTGGAACGGCCGCAATCCTTTCCTGACTACGACGCCCATTCCCGGATTCATGGCGCAGACTTATGGCGGTAACGTGAGCGGCCCGATCAACAAGCACGCCAGTTTCTTCCTGGATGTCGAAAGACGTCAGATCGACGACAACGGCATTCTCAACGCCACCATTCTCGATCCCACTACGCTTTCGCCGGTGATCGACAGAGG
Organism: Bryobacteraceae bacterium; assembly: GCA_050011755.1. Lineage (GTDB taxonomy): Bacteria > Acidobacteriota > Terriglobia > Bryobacterales > Bryobacteraceae > Bog-159. Next base: position 29,274 of record JBEKIM010000016.1, read on the forward strand.
CTTCACTCCCACGCCGCAGCAACGCACCACCTTCAGCCCCCGCATCGACTGGGCCTTGAGCGGCAATAATACACTGAGCGTGCGCTATTCCTATCTGGACCTGCACCGGGATCTGTGGGGTATCGGCCAATTCAATCTTCCCGAGAACGGTTATAGCTACGTGCAATTGCAGCAGCTCGGGCAAGTCACCGATACCGCCGTGCTGTCCACGAGTGTAGTCAATGAAACCCGATTTCAGTTCAATCATTATCTGACGGGCCAGACCGCGGTATCCGACGCGCCCGAGATCATCGTGCCGGGTGACTTCGACATAGGCGGAGCGGGCATCAACCGTACAGTACAAACCGACAGCAACTACGAGTTTCAAAACTATACGACGGTGACGCACGGTAAGCACACTATTAAATTCGGCGCGCGTACCCGGAACGATCTGCTGAACTACAACACGCCGACCAACTTTAACGGTACATTTACCTTCGCCTCCTTCGCCGCTTACCAGGCCATGGTCGCCTCCGTCGGGACTTGCGCCAACGGATGTCCGCCGGGAACGTTTCCGGGCGGCGCGGGTCCCACGCAGTTCACCCTCAGTCAGGGGCAGCCGCTGGTCAGTTCGAGCATGTTCGATGTGGGCGCCTTTGTGCAGGACGACTGGCGCGTGGCGCAGGGCCTGACAATCAGCGCCGGCTTGCGCTGGGAAGGCCAGACCAACATACACGATTGGAAGGATGCCGCACCCCGCCTGGCGTTTGCCTGGGCCCCCGGCCGCTCCTCGGCCAAAGGCGGACCATCCACTGTGATCCGGGGCGGGTTCGGTATGTTCTACATTCGCTATCCCAACGTGGATAACCTCTATACCGAGCAATACAACGGAAGGAATCAGCAGGCGTTTGTGGCGAACAATCCCGATTTCTTCTGCCCGACCGCCCTGGCCGGCTGCATTCCTTCCGATCTGACATCCAGCACGCCCGTCGTATTCGCACCCGCCAACAACCTGCGCGCGCCTTACCTGATCCAGTCGGCGATCGGCGTGGAGCGGCAACTCAATCGCCGTACGACGCTGGCCGTGAATGTGACCGACACCCGCGGCGTGCATCAATTCGTCACCAGCGATGTCAGTCCGCCGGGACCGGCGGAGCTCTTTCAATTTCAATCGGATGGTCTGCTGAAGCAGTTGCAAGTGATTACCCGCGTCAATACCCAACTGGGAAACCGTGTGTCCGTCTCCGGCGCTTACATTTGGGGTACCGCGCACAGCAACACGGACGGCACCTTATGCCCTTCCTCGGTCGGCTGCGGCACGTCCACGCCGGTCGTTCCGTACGATCTCTCGGGAGAATGGAGCCGGTCTTCACTCGATGTTCAGAACAGGATGTTCATATTCGGCACGGTCAGCGCGCCGTTGAAGATTCAATTGGCCCCGTTTGTGGTGGCATCCACCGGCGCGCCCTTCAACATCACCACGGGCGGATTCTACGATTACGATGGCTTGCCCGATGGAATTCTGAACGCGCGGCCGGCCTTTGCCGGCGGCCCCGGTCCGGGAATCGTGCCTACGCCTTACGGTTATTTGAACCCCAACCCGTTGCCCGGTCAACCGCTCATCCCGCGGAACCTGGGAACCGGCCCGGGCCAGTTCAGTTTGAATCTGCGGTTGAGCCGTACCTGGGGATTCGGCACCACCAAATTCGCGGGATCGAGCGGCGGCGCGCGCGCCAGCGGCGGCGGAGGTCCCGGGGGGCGCGGCGGCTTTGGCGGCTTCGGAGGCGGCGGCCGTGGCGGACCCTTCGGCGGCGGCACCACCGAACATCGCTACAATTTGACGCTCTCGATCAGCGCCCGCAATCTATTGAATCACGTGAATTATGCGGCGCCCGTGGGCAGCATGGGATCTACCGAATTCCTGCAGTACACGGCCATCAACGGTGGATACGGCGCGGAACAAACCCCCACCGACAACCGCCGCATCGATTTGCAATTGCGCTTTCAGTTCTGACGGCCCGCGGGTTTAGCGCAAGGCTTAATGCCTGAAGTGCCGCACTCCGGTGAACACCATCGCGAGGCCTAATCGGTCCGCGGCCGCGATGACTTCCGCGTCGCGCACCGATCCGCCGGGCTGGATCGCCGCGGTCGCGCCGTGGCGGGCGGCTTCCTCCAAACCATCGGCAAACGGGAAGAAAGCGTCCGAGCCGACCACCGTGCCGGCCAGCGGTAGCACGGCTTTCATGGCCGCCAGCTTCACGGAATCCACGCGGCTCATCTGGCCGGCGCCCACCCCTACAGTCTGTCCGGCCCGCGCAAATACGATGGCGTTCGACTTCACGTGTTTCGCCACCTTCCAGGCGAATTCGAGCGCGATCCACTCTTCGCCGCTCGGGGCGCGGCTGGTTTTCACGACGGCAGCAGTGCGGGCGAGGCGCGCCGTATCCGGCGTTTGCGCCAGGAATCCGCCCGAAATTGATTTCACTACCAGGCCGTCGCCGCCCGACGCCACTTTCATCAGCCGTAGATTCTTCTTGCCGCCCAGCAGCGCCAGCGCGCCCGCGGTGTAGTCCGGCGCGGCAATCGCCTCCATAAATGTTTTGGCGCATTCCCGGGCGGTCTCCTCATCCACCGTGCGATTGAACCCGATCACGCTGCCGTACGCCGAAACCGGATCGCATTCGAATGCCCGCCGGTAGCTTTCGGCCAGCGTTTCCTGTTCCGCGCAGCCGCAAGGGTTGGTGTGTTTGATGATGGCGGCCGCCGGCCCATCGAATTCATTCGCCAGTTGCCAGGCCGCATCCAGATCCACCAGGTTGTTATAGGAGAGCTCTTTTCCATGTAGCTGCGCCGCGCCCGCGATGCCGGCTCCCGGCGTGCCATAGAGCGCCGCGGACTGGTGCGGATTCTCGCCGTAGCGCAGATCCATGATCTTGCCCGCGCGCACATCGAGCGTAGCGGGCAGCGGTCCCGCGCTGGTCGGCCCCAGGCGGGCGCTAATGGCGCGATCGTAATCGGCGGTTGTGCGAAACGCCTTCTGTGCGAGCCCCCACCTGGTTTCAAGCGAGAGTTCCCCGCCCTGCGCCTTCATCTCCGCCAGGATGCCCGCGTAATCGCCCGGCGATACCACCACCGCCACGTCCTGATAATTCTTGGCGGCCGAGCGGATCATGGTCGGCCCGCCGATGTCGATGTTCTCAATCAACTCGGCCAGGCTGGCATCGGCCTTGGCGGCGACTTCCTCGAACCGGTAGAGATTCACCACCACCATATCGATCGGCCGGATGCCGTGCGCCGCCAGCGCCTGCATGTGTTCCGGCTTGCCGCGCATCGCCAGAATCCCGCCGGTCACATTCGGGTGCATGGTCTTCACCCGCCCATCCAGCATTTCGGGGAAGCCGGTTACTTCCGCGACGTCGCGCACGGGAATGCCGGATTCGCGCAGCAGCCGCGCCGTACCTCCGGTGGAGATCAGTTCCGCGCCCAGATCGTGCAGCTCGCGGGCAAACTCCGCGACGCCGGTTTTGTCGGTGACGCTGATCAGGACGCGTTGAATTTTGGCCATCAATCGAAAGGTAACACGCCTGGGCTGCCGATCCCCTGCGGGGAAGAACCGGCTGGCCACAATGGTGGCCACCTGATGTCTGAGGCGCTGTCGCCACTCGGCACGACGCAGAGCTTTACTGGTCTCAGAATTACAAGTACGACGTGAACGGCAATCCCAATGCCCGTTTGGGCAACGGCTACGTCAGTCACCGGGCCCAAGTGGGTTGTTTGTGCTGTTTGTCGATCCCAAGCACCCCAGCCGCGGGCTGCCCGAAAGCCGGGCTGAAGTGCCGCATCGAGCGATTGTCCTCACGCAGCATCGCGGACTTCGACGGTCATCTGCTTGCCGAGGGCAGGAGGGCGGCCTGGATTTTCTCGGCCTTGGTCGCATGTTCGGGATCAAGCATGCGGCGGATCACCCGCTCGTGGACTCCCAGACGGCGAGCCAACTCGGAGTTGCCGACACCCCGATCGCGCATCGCCAGGTGGCCTCTTCCATGGCCTCGCGGTCGTCCTTGCCGTCGCTGGCAACGCGGGCCAGATCGACAAACTCGACCATGACGCGGCCATCGCCGCCGGCCGTGACCTTCGCGGGATAGCTAACGGGGACATGCGTTTACCTCCTACAGGTCATGCGGATCGATCTTCAGATCCGGGCACATCTTGGCCGGCAGGTCGCGGCCAATCTCCTTCTTGCGGTCTTTCAGGGTGGTAAACGCCAGTGTCGGACAGTTGTGTCCGAGTGTCAATGGCCGTCTCGCTCGTCTCGCTTGCGGGTGTCCAAAGTGCGATCCGCTGCCTGTGCCGGCCTGATACGCTCAGAACGTGAAGCCCACCAGGAACTCGGCCTGGTTCAGATTCGACCGCAGCAGGGTGGTGGAGTCGAGCGTCGAGCCGATCTGCGCCGAGTTCCAGCGCGTATAGCGAATCTCCGGTGAAATGTGCAGGACAATCGCGTGGATATCCACGCCCGCTCCCATCGCGAACCCCATGGTGGTGTTCTTCTGTGCCTCCGCGCCGGGTGAAGGCGGCCCCGAGATCCCCGTCACGCCCACTTCACTGAACGTCTCATGCAGGCCGGCGATCGTATCCCACGCCACGCCCGCATCCACGTAGGGCCGCACGACTGGAAAATGGAAGCGATATTTCAGCAGGAGAGGGAACTCCCAGTTGCTGCCGGTCGCGCTCACCGTGCCGAACGTGGGCAATCCCCCGTATCCGGAACCGCTGAATCCCAAGCGCCGGTATAGCGCATCGAACTCCACCCCGAATCCCAGCGGAAGCCGCACCTCCGCCACACCGCCGACGATATATCGCTGGGTGGGCGCATTATACTGGAAAAGGCCATTTTCCGTGGCGTTCAGAAAATCGGTGAGCGGGATGCCGGCCTTGATCCCCGCCGAAAAAGGCTGCGCCAAAACAGACATGGATGCCAACAGGAAGAGCAGCACGGGTCGCATGTTTCTTCCTACGGATCGCCCTCGCCATGGGTTACATCCGCTCCGCGCTTTGGTATGATTTCTAGTCGCTTCTCTACGCGCGGCACCCAGGAGCAAAACTATGAGCCATTACTATGAAGACTTCACGGCCGGCGGCGTTCATGAATCGCGCGGGCGCACGGTAACGGAAGCCGATATCGTAAATTTCGCCGGCATATCGGGCGATTTCGTAGAGTTGCACACCAACGAGGAGTTCGCCCGGAAGTCCCAGTTCGGGCGGCGCATCGCGCACGGCGCGCTCGTGTTCAGTATCTCTACAGGGTTAATGACCCAGATGAATCTGATCAACGACACCGTGTTGGCCTTTTATGGCATCGATAAGTTACGATTCACCGGCCCAGTATTTATCGGGGACACCGTGCGCGTCAACAAGCGTGTGGTGGAACTGAAAGAGAAGGACGCGGCGCGCGGCATCGTCACTTTCGAAACGCAGGTGTTGAATCAGAATAATGAGCCCGTAATCGTTTACACCGACAAGCTCCTGGTGATGAGGAGGAAATGAGACCTCTCGACGGCCTGGTGGTGCTGGACCTGACGCGTCTGCTGCCGGGCGCCGCCGCCACCATGCAGCTTGCCAACTTCGGCGCGGAGGTCATCAAGATCGAAGAGCCGGAACGGGGCGACTACGGCAGGTGGATTCCGCCGTTTCTGGATGGCGCGGGCGCCGTATTCCAGATGGTGAATCGCGGCAAGAAGAGCGTCGCGCTGGATTTGAAAACCGCCGGCGGGCGCGAGAGTTTTCTGAAGCTGGCCCGTGGCGCGGATGTCGTAGTGGAGAGCTTCCGTCCCGGAACCATGCAACGCCTGGGCCTGGGATATGAGACGCTCCGCGCCGCGAACGAACGGATCGTTTATGTGTCCATCACCGGCTATGGCCAGGAGGGGGCATGGGCGCCGATGGCGGGGCACGACATCAACTACCTGGCTCTGGGCGGGGCGCTGGAAGGGAACGGCGCACCCGGCGGTCCGCCCGCGATCCCGGGGATTCAAATTGCGGACCTGGCGGGCGGCGCCATGCAAGCGGTCACCGGCATCCTGCTGGCTTTAGCGGCACGCGCCCGGACCGGCCGGGGCCAATCCGTCGACGTTTCCATGGTGGAAGGCGTAGCTTGCCTCCTGCCGGTCGCGCTGGGCCTGCATGCGGCGACCGGTGAATTGCCCATGCGCGGCGATGGCGTCCTGACCGGCCGCTACGCCTGTTATCGTATCTACGAAACGGCGGACGGCCGCTCGATTGCCGTCGGCGCGCTGGAGCCGAAATTCTGGCAGGTCTTGTGCCACGCGCTGGGATCCGAGCAATTCATCGCCGACCAGTTCGCCGAAGATCCGCGGCGCTCGGAAATCGTCGCGGAGTTGTCCCGTATCTTCCGCACGCAGACCGCCAGGGAATGGTTCGCGCGCCTGCGGCCGGCCGATGCTTGCGTCACGCCGGTGTTGAACGTGGCGGAAGCCGCGGAGCATTTTGGGCTGCGCCGCGGCGATTCGCTGGTGGCGCCCCGGCTTAGCGAGACACCCGGCCGGCTGGGAGGCGCGCC